>JAHEDF010000447.1 GCA_024641365.1 Planctomycetota bacterium
TGTTTCAATCAATAAAGGAAAATATGCAACGCCGAAGAAAGAAGACATTAAAGCGAGCATCCAGCCATTAGACAAATCGTTAGCACCAGCTGGAGAACCGTTGGAGTTAAATTATTTCAATGTTGAAAATGGTGGATTTGGTAGCGGGCCGGCCATTATTTTTCGCCCAAAATCGGTGTCGTTATCACACGATACGCGTTACAAAGTAGTGATTAAAGGGGTTAAAAAGAAAGATGGGTCTACTGCGCAAATTGAGTATGTAGTCCATTTTGTTGATATAAAAAAGGCACCAGATACACCAGAAGGAAAACGTATTATTGCTGATTTTTTACGTAAACGATTTGATGCCGTTAAAGCCATGTCGGATCGCTTTGATCAATTAAATTCTTTAATGGCGTTTATTGACCAAGATCTTGCTAAAGCGGTCACTCCAGAGCTGGTAAAAGAAGCAAAGACGGATGCTAATGAATTAATGAAAGATCCGGAATTAAAGAAAGAAATGAAAGCCGCAGAAAAATACGCGCAAGTAACGGATTTAGAACGAAAGGCCGGTGATAATAAAAAATCACTCGCCAACGTAGCGGTTACTTATCGTGAGTTTGCTAAAATATACAAAGGAACTCGCTCAGCAGAAAAAGCTGAAGCTGATTATGAGCGTCTTAAGTCGCAGCTCGAATAACAGCGTCGCGTCTTGATAAAGTGGATTAGCACTCACTTCGCTAAGACAGGTGGCACGTTTGTCGTTTGTATAAGCAAGGGATGTTAGCTTTACCTGCTAGCATCACGTACTTTATGGAAGATGTTCATACGTGATGTTGGTTTCTCTGGCGTTACATGTTTTCATAAGCGTAATTAAACAACATAAACGTGCGATAACGTGCGACAGTTACGCGTAGGGAATTGCAACTCGGTATCGCGAACAGGGATGAATAGGATATCTGTGGTTCGGAATCCATTTAGTTCATATGCTTAAGGTAAATCGCATTATGTATCGCAACTTTTATGCAGCACTTTTATTACTGACCGTATGTTGCACCACGAGCTTTGCAGAAAATGCAACTAAGTCCCTCGATAATAAGCCTAAAAAAATTCTACCATTTGATTGGGTTAATCCATTGTCAGATGTTCAAGCAGAAAAATTAAATTTACCACCAACTTTATTACATGCGACTTTCCAAAGTCCTTCCATGGGTATTCCAGTTGGTTATTATATTTATTTACCACCGGGATATGAGAAAGCGACTGAGTTTTATCCGGTAGTTTATCATTTGCACGGTGGACGCCCAGGTAGTGAAAATAAAAGTGTGCGTATTGCGAATTATGTCGATGCGGCAATAAAAAAAGGGACGATTAAACCAACTATTTATGTATTCCCCAACGGCGGGCCAATTAGTTGGTATGATATGCCAGAAATGCAAAACGGTATGGGCGAATCTGTTTTTATAAAAGAACTGATTCCTCATATTGATGTAACGTATAGCACATTGAGTAAACGTGAGGGGCGAGCTATAGAGGGGTTCTCGCAAGGTGGCCGCGGCACGACACGTATTATGTTTAAATATCCAGAATTATTTATCTCTGCGGCACCAGGCGGTTCTGGTTACGGTCCTGAAAAAACCATTCAAGAAAATGACGGGCGTGAATCTGAACATCTTCGCTTTTCACCAGCTGGATATAATACCTGGGATCTAGCAAAAGTTTATGCGAACCGGCAAAGTCGACCGGACTTGAAAATTTTAATATGGGATGGAACAAAATGTTTTAATTTTGAATTTAATCAGCAGTACAGCGCGTACTTAAAAGAACTACAAATTAAACACGTATTTCTCGAAATTCCAAACGTCGCGCATAGTGCAACAGGATGCTATGAGCTAAAAGGCAACGATATTATGCAACATCATCAAAAGAGTTTTGATGCGCATCGTTCGCCTTGACCTAGCTCTGTTGTTAAACTAATACAATTGAGTCAACCAAGCACGTCCCAGTTACGTCAAGACACGCTCATCGCAATTACACAATTGAGAGCTGTTTTTGAAGCGATTTTGACAAATAAGTGGCGCTAGCCATGGCGTCAAAACCTGTATGTATCATCACTGTCCAATGTTCGGTCATTGGTGAAGCCACCGATGTCCTGTTTTTAAATTTTACGAGAAAGCGTGCGACTATGTTTCGATTCCTTGCCCTGTGCATCTTAAGTAGCGTCTGTGCCACTTTTCTCATTACCGCAGAACGCCCGAATATTGTTTTAATTATGTGCGATGATTTGGGCTACGGCGACCTAGGTTGTTTTGGGAATGATAAAAATTTATCCCCGCATTTAGATAAATTGGCCAAGGAAGGTTTAAAGTTAACCTCGTTTTACTCGGCATCGCCTGTGTGTTCGCCATCACGAGCCGGCTTTATGACTGGGCGTACACCCAATCGCTTAGGCATTTATGATTGGATACCACACAACAGTGGTGTGTTCATGCGTGGTGGCGAAATTACTATTGCACAATTACTAAAAAAGGCCGGTTATAATACCTGTCATGTTGGTAAATGGCATTTAAATAGTAAAGTTGATAATACCGAGCCAACGCCAGGTGATGCTGGATTTGATCACTTTTTTTATACGCAAAATAATGCTGCTCCGCATCACATGCAGATCAATAATTTTATACGCAACGGTGAAAAAACGGAACCGACCGAGGGTCCATCATCGCATGTCGTCGTTGCAGAAGCGTTGCGCTGGCTTGAGAGCAAAGACCAGTCCCAACCATTTTACTTAAATGTTTGGTTTCATGAAACGCATGAGCCAGTCGCTTCGAGTGACGAATTTTTAGCACGCTATCCAGATGAAAAGAATAATGACCTCCAACATTATCGCGGTAACGTGACGCAAATGGATGCTGCGGTTGGAAAATTACTCGCCTATTTGGACGAGAAAAAATTACGTGAAAAAACCCTGGTTATTTTCACCAGTGATAATGGTCCCGAAACTTTAAATCGTTATAAAACGGCAAACCGTAGTTATGGCACGCCTGGGCCATTACGCGGGATGAAATTACATGTGACAGAAGCTGGCTACCGCGTCCCAGGCATCGTGTCATGGCCAGGACGTGTGGCAGCAGCAGTCAGTGATGTTCCAGCAAGTAGTTTAGACTTTTTACCGACCATGTGCGCATTGGCTGGGGTCGCTGCTCCCAATGATCGTGCTTTAGAAGGGACCAATATTGCCCCGTTATTTTTCGGGAAAGCAATTGAACGGACGCAGCCTTTATATTGGCAATATGACCGTGCGATTAGTCCCCCGTGGCAAGTCGCCATACGTGATGGTTCGTGGAAATTATTGGCTAATGCAACGCTCGATAAATTTGCCTTATATAATTTAGATGACGATATTGCCGAGCAAAAAGATCGCTCAGGAGAGCAACCAGAACGCTTACAGCAGATGATAGCTACGATGAAAAAAATCCACGCTAGCGTAGCTGAGGACGGGATTAAATCGGGAAATCCAATAAAAAAGAAAAAATAACTAGCCGCTGATCGACGTGATGTGTTTAGACTAAAAATTAATTATCTGAATCATTACACTTTTATCAGACTTTTTGTTCTTTCCTTTTTTCCGGAACCGCTCTTGTATCCTAATAAGACAGTCATATAAAATGAATCATGATTGTAATAAGCGGCTCGTTGCTGAGCCAAGCCAAGGCAAG
>JAHEDF010000448.1 GCA_024641365.1 Planctomycetota bacterium
AAATTGAGACCGTTGCAGATGATGCGATTGCGCATGCGACGGAAGCTGCTGAAATTATGATTAGTTGTGATGCAGGCGACATTGAGCGTTTAGGTTATGTTGCTCATGTGAAGCGAACAGAATTAATTAATTTAGACCACCACGTAACCAACACGCGCTTTGGTACTGTTAATGTTGTTGACGTCGATGCGGAAAGCACAGGCGTTGTGGTCGAGCAATTGCTAGAGAAAATGCAGGTGCCATTAACCAAGCCAATCGCTGAGTGCCTGTATACAACGATAGTTTTTGATACCGGTCGCTTCATGCACAACAACACCACAGCGCATACATTTCGTTGGACAGCAAAATTACTAGATGTTGGCATTGATGCTGCAGCAATAAATAGATCGTTAACCTACACAAAGAAACCACACGATTTAGAAATAATTAAATTAGGAATTGAAAACCTGATGGTAGATGAACAGGACAATCGCTTAGCAGGTATCGCATTGAGTGCTGAAGTGATCAAGTCAATTGGCGAACCGGAAGATTGGGGTGATATGGTTGAAATAGTTCGCAGCCTTATGGGCAATCAAATTGCCTACATTTTGCGTGAATCCCCAGATAAGAAAACGGTGCGTTGTAGTTTGCGTTCAAATCCACCATTTGAAGTTGGGAGCGTTGCACAGGCATTTGGTGGAGGTGGACATCGCCAAGCAGCAGGATGTACATTTCAAGGGGATTTAGCTGCAGCTAAGCGCGATGTTGTCGCACAGCTACGTGCGCAATTAATTTCATAGAACACATAAGCTATAGCTATTAACGATTTTGAATAGTTACTGGATGATCAAAGACGACAGTCGCATTCGAATGGGCTGGGATCACTAATTGCTTATTATTAATAAGCGATAATTCGACGCGAAATCCTCTTTGATCGTCTGAATTATCAATGACGTGCCCGGTCACAGGAAATTCGGTAATGGCACCATTTAAATGAACAGCTTGTAAGGCACTTATCTGTAAATTGCAGCGATCATGAGCAGTTAATAATTCGACCTGAGCAACTACCTGATAACGAATAACCATTTTGGGATCATGCAAAGAATCATCTCGTTTCAGTGAGCGCCCGGTGCTGCCAGCGCCGTAGGGCAATACGAAATGTTGGGTGTTAATGGTCTCGAGCGGTATTTCTTTTTCGACAAAAACCCATTCACCTGGGCCAGCAGGAATGGTTTGCGTCGAGGGGGGTGTCGGTGTCGGTGTCGGTGTCGGTGTTTGTACCGTCTTGCCGCACGCGCAGAGCAAAAAAATCAAGACGCACAACATGAAGCGAAACATAATGCGCATCCTTATTGTTTATGTTGAAATCACTAATGAACACGTTGCCCAGGTGTGGCTCCGCTGTCAGGACTGAGCAAGAAAATATCACTGCCCCCGGGACCGGCGGCAATAGCCATGCCTTCGCTGGTGCCAAAGCTCATTGGTTTTGGTGCTAAATTCGCAACCGTAATTATTAATCGACCAACGAGTTTGGTCGGGTCGCCATAGGCGGTTTTAATGCCGGCAAAAATAACACGACGATCATCGCCGCCTAACGTGACAGTCAGTTTAATTATTTTTTTTGCTTTGGGGACTTCTTCTGCGCTGAGAATACGTGCAACACGTAAATCGACTTTAGCAAAATCTTCAAAAGCAATAATGTCTGCTAATGGTTCTGCGGCTAGAGCAGTGCCATCATCGCTTGTTGGTGCTGGCGCCGTTTCTGGAGCAGGTGCTTCTGCTTTTGATGATTCAATCATGGAGTCAAGTTTGACGGGATCTAAGCGTGCAATAAAATGTTTAAATGGTGCTAATGTTATTCCGATCATAGGCGTTTGCGCATCAAGCCAATTTGTACAAGAACATTGTAATAATTCTGCCGTCTTCTCCGCAAGATCTGGTAATACTGGCGCTAAATAAATAACGATTTGGCGGAATAAATTGAGCGACACGGTGCAGGTTGCAGCTAATTCTTCAGCCTTAGACGGATCTTTTTTTAGTGTCCATGGTGCTCGCGCTTCAACAAATTCATTGGCGCGATCTGCCAGCGCCATTATTCGACGTATGGCTGCATTATAATCAGTCGCTTCATAGGCAGCAGCAATATGTTCTGCTTCGGCGGCCGCAGCGCTAAATAATCCGCCATCATCAGGATAGGCAGCAGTTAAAGTCGGCACGAATTTCGCCGTACGGCTAGCTAGGTTAACAACTTTACCAACGATATCGCTGTTTACTTTGTCGACAAATTCACCGAGGTTCAAATCAATATCTTCAACTTTGCCATTTAATTTGGTAGCAAAATAATAACGTAAATACGACGGATCTAATTGGGCATCTAAATAAGTGCGTGCGCGAACAAAGGTGCCTTTTCTTTTTGACATTTTCTCGCCATTCACGGTTAAGAAGCCATGAATATGAACACTGGTTGGCAATTGATAGCTGGCGGTTTTCAACATCGCGGGCCAAAACAGCGTATGGAAATACGTAATATCTTTTCCAATAAAGTGATGAACTTCACCTGTGCCGTAATTGTCATCGCTTTCTTTTGGCCACCAGCTTGATGCTTGTTGATTAGTTTTTTTGCACCAATCCGTCAGGCTCGACATATAGCCAACTGGCGCATCGACCCACACATAAAAATAATTTCCAGGGGCATCTGGAATTTCAAAACCAAAATACGGTGCTGGTCGGCTGACATCCCAGTCACGTAAGGTGTCATTTAAGAAAGCGCCATGGAGCCAATTGGCAATTTCAGTTTGTAGGGTGTTATCAGTACGGGTCCAAGTTTTTAAAAACTCTCGGTATGGTTCTAAACGAACAAAATAATGTTTTGCTGTTTTTAATTCGGGTTTTGCCCCCGATAAGGTGCTGACCGGATTAATTAAATCAGTTGGGCTAAATGTTGCTGCACACTTATCGCATGAATCGCCATATTGATCTGGCGATTTACATTTTGGACAGGTGCCTTTGACAAAGCGATCAGCTAAAAATGAACCAGCTTTTGGATCAAATAATTGCGTGACATCACGTTCTGCGACAATTGCTTCGCCGTCTTCATCTTTAGCGGCACGTAAGGCAGTCCAAAATTCGCTGACTAAAGTTTTATTAGACGGTGCATCTGTTGACCCATAATGACTAAACTGAACCGCAAAATCAGCGAAGTCTTTTTGATGTGCGTCGCTCATTTCCGCCATTATTTGTTGTTCAGTGCGGCCTTCTTGGCGCGCACGAATCATAGTGGCGGTGCCATGCGTGTCGTCTGCGCAGATGTAAGCGACATTATTTCCGCGCATGCGTTGGAAACGCACCCAAATGTCAGCTTGGATATATTCGACCAAGTGACCTAAATGGATATGCCCATTCACATATGGCAGGGCAGCAGTGACCAAGATCTGACGCGACATGCAAAACTCCGGCACGGCATCCTGTTCCCCAGCGCAGGGGGGCAAGATCGGAAGCGCAGCCGGATACCGAGGAATTCAGACTACTTGCAGTGCCGTTCTAAGTCACCAGTCATTTTATCGAGTTTTGCATGCCGCGATGAGCCTAAGGAGGGGCTCTTAGCAACCGTAGATTCCGTCTCGCCGAGTTGATAAATATATCAAGTCGGGGCAATTAGTGCCAGAACAGCAGCGTTCAATTCTTCTAATGGTTGCAGGTCCATAGCGGCACGC
>JAHEDF010000449.1 GCA_024641365.1 Planctomycetota bacterium
GTCATTAATAAACGAAATAGATACTTTGGCACCAGGTTCGACGGCAAATTGCTTGACGTCATATTGCAAGCCACTGATAGCTTTGATGGTAATGGATTCAGCTGCTATAGAGAGCTGAGAAAAGGTGGCTAACAACACTGCCACGGCAAAGTGAATAAATGGCCGCACGATAAGACTCCCTAACAAGATTTGTTGTAATCAGGGTACCTATGCTGGTACTATTTCGTTGTGTGCCAACGGGGTATGTTCATACAAATTTCTCTTCGCGTAATTCACTGACCAGCAGAACCTTCCAAAAATTACAGCGCATGCGCACAACGATCAGATCGATGCTGCTTTGGGCACCCGCTATTGATCAGTACCGAAGCGGTTTCGGATACGAAGTAAGAAATTATACATACCTGTAATGTGTATCTACTCATTTACCTGGAGCTACTGGCTCAGGTGATTCTTTTGTGTCGGTTTCTTTTTCCGGCGCTTTCTCAGAAGAGGGTGATTTTAAACCGTTAGCAAATTCGCCAATCAAGCGGCTCGCTTCGCTAGCTGCTTTGGTTGTAGCCTCACCAACTTGTTTGGCCGTTTCACCGACTTGGGTTGTCGCATCATTTACGATGTCGTTGGCATCCTTGGCAATTTCTTTACCGGATTCTTTTACAGCTTCCACTGCATCGCGTGTTGCTTGGCCTGCTTTATTAAGTGGCGAGGTTTCTGCTGATTGGTTCGTTGTCGTTGTATCCGGTTTTACGTCATTGGTTAGATGCGTATCTCTATTTTCTGTAGTAGTATTTTTTGGCGGTAAAGTTCGGGGATTATTTTTCGCATGTTCCATCATCATCGTCACACCCACACCAAAAATAATGATGAGGCCTGAAATTATTAAGAGGCGTCGCAATGATGGATTCATGGCAGTAAGAGTCTATAACGATTTCTTGTGATACTACAAGCAGGGTGGAACTGCGCTAAGTAAAAGGCTTATGGCCTTTCCAGCGAAAGGGATTAACGTTTTCGTATGATATATCGTGGGCAAATTCAGGCATATTTACGACTAAAATCAGATATCGCGAATTTTATAACACATCCAGATAGCGGTTTTCAGGAATCTCGCCGTCATTTGTCAGAGGGCCTTGCACGAAGCATGACCATACATGATGAAGAGTGGAACTATAGCACTAAATCGGGCGGTTACACATTTACCAACCCCAAACATCGATTCAGTATTTTTATTCCTGAACAAGGACAAGCAGAAAATTATTTTACCACGGAAGAGTTGGTAAATTATTTACAGGCTTTTACGCAGCTCCAAGATATTAATTTAATGGTGGTTGATACCTGGCTAACGCATATGGCGATACGAGGTGAAGTACAACAGGCTAATAGGGGTTGGTCGTTAGCGGCAAGTGAAGCGCAATAAATTATTATTTATTTTCACGCCTTGGTGTATACATAGGACGACAGCGATTTGCTAACTTTTGAACAAAGTCTGCAATGCGTTCAAATACAATATGTGAATTCTCTCCACGTACGATGACGTGTCGATTAAAGCTCATTGTGGCCAATTCCTTTTCATCTGTTCGCAAAGCATTGAAAATTTCTTTACCACTTTCTGCTTTAACAACGGGATCGGTATCGCCATGGACGATAAGGGTTGGAGATGAAATACTCGGGAGGTGGCTACGAGTACGATCAATGAGGCGTTCTAATTGCTGAACTCCAGAAAGATAATTTTCTGGATAATTAATCTCAGGGTTCTCAGCATTGTTTTCAAAGCGACGATAAGCGGCCGAAGGCAAATGCAGGGTGTCCATTATCTGATTCCATCCATGAACAAGCGGTACAAATTTTGCAGATGGGTCTGCTAATTGCAGACAGGGGCTTATTGCAAAACATCCGAGAATGGATTTATGCATGGATGCCGCCTCAAGCGCTAATAATCCGCCCGCCGAAAAACCACCAAGGATAACATGCTGACACGTGTTGCGGACAATAGTGAATGCACGTAAATAACCACGTATCCAATCTTCAGCAGTTACTTTTGCGAGTTGTTCAGGTGCGGTTCCATGCCCACGTAAGCGCGGAACATAAACGGAATACCCGAGTCGATGTAAGTGCTCAGCTAAAGGCAACACTTCCGCTGGAGCGCTTAAATAGCCATGGCATAGAACAATGCCAATGTGATTGTTTGGACGATGTAAAAAGACTGGTTTACCAATATGTTCTGCTTTGGCATGAATATGAGAAACAACTGCGTTTCTTTCCTCATTGAATTCAGACATGTCTTCCTGCATGAGCAGGGTTGCTAATGTGCGGCGACGCACAGTGGGAGGCATATTTATCGCATTACGAATGAAGCGAACCGCTTTACGCATGGGTTCTAATTCATTCGCAATGACAGCGAGTGTGTTTTTTAGACGAATATCATGGAATGAATGTTGTGTATCGAGCGCCTTATGATTTATGCAATAATTCCCATCTTTAATCGTGGCAATATTATCGCCTTTCGCCAATTCCTGAATGCTGTTTAGTGGTTTATAGGGCAAACCACATATTAAATCTATTAAATCACGACTTATACTAGGGTGACTACGACGCTGACCATCAACCTGAATTTGACGAGTCGCAATATAGAGTGCCTGATGAAAACTATCACAATCGATGGAGTCAGTTTTTAAATGGCGTAATCCTGTGCAGAATAAATGATCGAAGTTGATGGTTAAACGGGTATAAATTTTATGAACCATGCGTCTTGTTAAGCGATTCTTTAATGCCCCCATTATTTTATTGGCTTGACGCAATTGATCGACAAATGGTCTATCTTCTTCAAGTGTTGGCATTAATAAATCAAGATAATGATCCATACGTATCGGTTTGCCAAAATAAACGCTAATATCGGTTTCGCTAAATAACAAACTGCCTTCTAACAACAATTCCTCTTCTAATACGCTTGGCAATTGTCTGAATAACCATTGTGCTAAACGCAGCACCATATTTCGTCCAGGACGAATTGGATAATAGGTGATATTTATGGGGATGACTTGAAGATCAGGGACTTCAACATCTGTTGGCCCGCTTAAATGATAACGGTTTTCATATCGTTTCATCAATTCTGTATTTTTTTGTTCACACGCCTGGCGATAGAGTTGTTTGTAAATCATGGATTTTAATGCCATGATTGCGGCGCCACTATGTGGCATGCCTGAACGATCTGGAACGTCAATTTGATAAAGCCCTTTTGTCCAAATCTTTTTATTTTTTACCATCGAGCCTTCTGGATAGATCAACCAATCATGACGACCGGTCATGAGATCCTCAATCATAGTATGTTTAACCACGGGGTCGCCGGTTGGCCGTGCACCGACGGACATTAAAAAATCACCAAAGCGTCCTCGAAATAATTTATGAAATGCTAATGAATTAACATTACGCCCTAAATGACCATCTATAATATAGGGTAAAATAAAGGTTTCAAAGCGCGTAAAATGATTCGCAACAAATAAAACCGGACCCGGGGCAACATGCTGCACGCCTTCGACGCGAATGGTGCTGTGCATTAACGCTTCCATTAAGCGTAATGACGTACCCGTGGCTCGACGTGTAAAACGTTGGTAGCGCGATGGTGGTGGCGGCGGTGTGCCAATTTGTCAGAGTGCCTGATGTAAATCGGTGCCATCCCCAGCCCCCGATGCATT
>JAHEDF010000044.1:0-2351 GCA_024641365.1 Planctomycetota bacterium
CACGTAGTGCCCAAACACGATCAAGAGCCTGTTGATAGGCTTCTGCTGCTTTTCGATCACGACGCTCGCGCACGTACGCATCACCAAGCAACGTCCATGCTGCAATTTCATCAATGCGCGCTTCAACCATTTGGTTTGACGGAACAGTTGCTGTGCTGCGTTCCACCATTTGGACAAATTTTCGTAATCCACTAATCGTTAAACTCTCAGATGGCTCTGCCATTTTTACACTCGGCAGTCCCACTTCTTGCGCTATTTTAAGTAGCTGCTCATCATCAGATACACCAGATTGTTCCATTACTGATTTCGCCTCTGCAGCGGCAAGCGTTTTAAAGCCAGCGGAAACTAACGCATTTAAAAATCCACGATCCGCTTCTTGAAAATTAGAATCGACATTCAACGCTTTTAATTCTTCACTGACCGCTTCTTCGGCAGCACCGAGCGCTTGTAATGCCGATGCCCGTTCATGATGTCGTGCTGCACGTAATGATGTGTTACCTGTAGTTGCTTCTTCAGGCAGAGTTCGTTTTACATTATTCGATAATGCTGCTCCTAAGCTTGCTGCTTGTCCAGCTAAAGCGCTATTATCTCCTTGCGCATCACCAGACCATACAACGGTGGCATTAATTACCGTTATCGCGCGGACAGTTGCTAATAATCGTTTATCGTCTAATGGACGTAAACGACCAACAACAATAATATCTGCCTTGAGTAAGACACCAACACGAGCTGCAGATTCTGGATCAATTAAACCACTCAGCGTTAATGCTTGCTCTCGTAAAACCGCGTCAATATCCACACGTTCAACTAAGCTCACTTGTTCATTATCAGATAATCGCACCTGCATTTGATCGGCCATTACATTTCCGATGGTTGCTAAGGATGCATTTCGCACCCCATCAACCGCAACTTGCTCAAATGGCACAATTGCAATGACCGTATTTTCTTCAGCACTATATACATGCTGAAAAATTAAACCTGTTAAAATAAATAACAATTTTCTCATCGTGCGTTCCACGCAGTTGTCATATCAGTTACAAAAGACAGCGCGAGTTGACGAACGCCTTTTTCAAGCGCTAGTTTTCCAGCGAGTATATCTGAAGCATCGGCCCCCGACGTCGTTGCGCGTTCAACTGCTAACACCTGTCCATCCGTGACTGCTATGGCAGATATCTCAAGACGAGCACGCGCTGAACGTAATTGGCCAACACTGCCAACACTTTGACTGGAACCACTGCCTGCAATGACCACATCAACAGCCCCAAGATCGGCAGGAAATGGAGTGGTACGGCCAGAGGCATATGCTTTTGCCCACTGAGCAAGAGCTGGACTATCACTTTCGATGACACGGAATCCAGATTTACGAAGTAAATAACCAAATTCGGTACGCACCGCTGGATCTGGCACTGATTGATTGACATGCATTTCATCTACAGCGATTACAATAGTCGGAATTTTTTTACCGCGCGTTGCTGCAACTATTTTTGTGAGTAGATCTTTAATTTCTTGAGAGTCCGTTTTCGTTGCGCCGGATAATGCATCTATAGCACGACCAAGATCCGCCGCGATTTGCATCGACATAACAGCTGGAGTTGCGTTTTTTTGTAATTCTCCTTTGCTCACAGCTTTTACTCGTCCGGTTTCGACATCAATCGCTTTGGCAGATACATAAATAAAATCACCTACCGTATAGACGCGCTGCGTAATAAGCACTCGTGCACCAATTAACGCGCCAATGCGAGCAGCGTTGGCGCTATCAATTGCGCCACTTTGGGTTAACTCTTGTTCATTTAAGACTTTCCGTAATTGCGTACGCTCAACCAAATCAAAATTACCTTTACGCGTTAAAGATACGGTCAGCAATTCGGGGAAAGCTTTTGCAAAATCTATCACGTTTACATCACCGGCTTCACATCCAAGGACTGCCACCACCGGCATTGGTTTTTCATCTTGCGTGGTAGCGGTTGGATGTGCTGTCGATTCAACAGGAACATGAACGGCTGGTGGGTGAATTTCAGTCGAAATTGCTGTCGTGCCTGTTTTTACTGCTGGTGAGCCAGGATCTTGTCCGACTGGCACCTGCACCAGCGGAGTTGTACTTGGAGTTGGTGCACTCACCAAGCTAGAAGGCGGTGGCGTTCCGGTTCCAGTATTATTATCGAGCCATCCTTTTGGTTTCTCTACGTTTGCAGGAGACGTTTCTCCACTCACTACAGCAGGCGTCGGCGATGATCCTGCGTTTACTACATTATTTTTTTCTATACTCGGTTTTGATTCTGGTTGGGAAATATTTTTATTTGGTGGATCAGAGGCCGGTGTTTCCCGTGGTGGTTCAGCAGTTGTTGAGGTCG
>JAHEDF010000044.1:2361-13920 GCA_024641365.1 Planctomycetota bacterium
CCAATACTGGCGACTCTGATTGCGAATTTGGTCTCATAATTAAATAGACTTGTAACATTATTATGAGCGCAACCGCAGCAACGGCAGACGGGATTACCCAAGCAGGTCGTTTCGTTTTTGCCGGAGGAATAATACTGGTTTGGGTAACGCCGCTATGACTTGTTCTATCACTGACATTGGCTACCGGCTGATTCGTGCGGTTTGATAGCAATGCTTCAATCGCATGCAGCATGTCATTTGCATCTGCAAAGCGATTTTTTCGATCTTTTGCTGTCGCTTTTAAAACTAATTCCGCGCAAGGCGCACTGATCTCAGGTGTAAGCCGGCGCGGATCAGGAAATGGATCATTAATCACTTTGGCAACTACAGCCCATGCTGATTGACCGGTGTAAGGCGGATGACCAGTCAATAAATAAAATAATGTAGCGCCAAGCGAATAAACATCGGTCCGTACATCAAGATCCGAAGCACCATCGGCTTGTTCTGGTGACATATATGCTGGCGTTCCTAATGCGGCACCTGACTGTGTTAATTTTTGATCTGGGGTAGTCGTCGAAACTAATCCAAGATCTCCAATTTTAGCTACCCCTTCTTCAGTGAGTAAAATGTTAGACGGTTTAATATCACGATGAATAAAGTTAGCTTCATGTAATGCTCGCAGACCACGTGCTGCATCACGTGCAATTTCAAGAGCGCGTAATTCTCCAATACGATTATCATAGGATCGCATCAAACGTTCTGCATCCCCACCTGACACGTATTCTAATGCCATGTAAAAACGGCCATTGGCAACGCCAACATCATAGCAACCAACAACGTGGGGATGATTAATTTTTCCAGCCGCACGTGCTTCGCGTAAAAAACGTTGTCCTAACGCATCATTTTTCAATAATTCATTACTCAGTAACTTTAATGCAACCACGCGTTGCATACTTATTTGCTGTGCACGAAAAACGATTCCCATGCCACCAACACCCAAACGATCAATTATACGAAATCCTGCAATTGTATTCGGAGGCGTTTCACCAATTGCCGTCAACTCATTGCGCAAACGTTCAATTTGCACGGTCGTACAATGCCCGCCTTGCACTAATAGATGCTCGGCTAATCGATCAGGATCAGCCGCGCCACGTACCTTATCAATGAGAACGCGAGCAACATCCGCAGGAAGAAAACCATGACGCGCTGCTAGTTTAATTAGGTTTGTTGCGTCATTACTCATAATTGTCTCCACATAATGGCATGTGTTTTATCACCCCAAACCCAATGGTGTATTTCTTTGTTATCTAATTTGGAGTGGTTTTGCACGGTACTGAGATTATGCGGCTCTGTCTCGACCGCCAAGTAGCGGTTTTACTTCGTATTAACCGCAAAAATCACTGATTTAATTTTTTAAAGCGAGTGCTGTAAACCAGCCTTTACACCTCTTCACGACTACGCAGACCATGTTCGCGCATCATTTCATACAAGGTAACACGCGAAAGTCCGGCAACTCGTGCGCACGCACTGATATTACCATTGTAACGAGCCAGTAAATCTTCCAGCCATCGACGCTGAAAATTCGCCCGAGCCGTCTTATAATCATCAACAAACAATTCTGGACAGGCCACCGTTTCAGCCTGCCACGCAAGTGCCAATATGCGTGCGAATAAAATCATTACCTCGCCCGCTCTTTGTAAATTTTCACCCGCGATCAAGGCATCAATGACCACTTCCGGCAAAACGCTCACCGTGATGCGATTGCCGTTCACTTCCGGAATAAGTCCACGCCATGACAGTGATGGTGTTGGCGCTGCCTGCCGCCCGGCCTCAACATCGCTAGCCACTAATCCATGCGACCCATACAACCATAAACCATCTGCGGGAATGCGTGGGCGAATAGTGCGCAAAAACCGCTCCATCAATTTTGGCACCGTTAATCCACGGCCGCTCAAAAAAGTAAGTCGCACCAAGTCTTCATAGACCACGCGACCTATGCTCTCGTCATGAGAATGGGGAGTTATGGGCTCGGTAGGCACGTCTAGTTGACTATAGCCACCTTATTTCGAAGTGGAAACACAGATTCCAGGAAAGATGAAATACTCTGCGAGCCCTGGATAGACAGCTAAATCAAAAGTATTGACTTGCTCAGAATTATAACCCATCAAACAAAAGGTTATGATTATCTATTTAATTCATAAAGAAATTCATATAAAATAGCATAGCTTGCTGACATCGATAAGTAACGTATTAGCCTACACCCATGCTCGGCATCGATCTTATTGGTGATTATTGCTCGATTGCGCACCTTGGTCCTGCTGGTCCTGCGGTATTACGTGTTGGTGAGCAAATCGTACGCATTCCCATGGCAGTAGCTCTGGCCGACAATAAGGTCGTGGCTGGCGAGCGTGCGTTAGAGCAGATCAAGCGTTATCCGAACAGCGGTCGCACAGATTTTTTACCCGATATACTTAAAGACTATGTGCTCGATTGTGACGAGCAAAAAATTACAACATTGGATGCCCTCGAGGCGTTATTTCATTACATCGCCGCGGTCGCGCGTGATGCAAAGCAAATGGTAAACGTACCAACTGTCATAACGGTACCGGCCTATTTTAATGATGTGCAACGGGCGCGAGTGAAAGACTCCGCTATAAAAACCGGCTTTCAGGTTTTTCGACTTGTTAATAGACCGACAGCCTTTGTCTTATCTTATTGGTTCCAGAATAAAAAAACAGTTAAACGATATCTGGTTTGTGAAGTCGAAGATGACCAAACAGAAATTACCATTGTGCATATGCAAGAAGAGTACCCAGAAATTGAAGTCAGCAATGCTATACTGCCCAATCAAGACGCGGCAAAATGTTTACGAGGTGTTTTAAAAGATGCGTTATTACTACCTGATGCCGTAGAGGCGATACTGATAACACAAAATAATACGGCATTAATAAATACGTGCAAAACGATCTTCGCAAAAGATCCCATTGTATTGACACATGGAACAGATCACGCGGCTATGGGCGCTGCCATTTTTGCGGCTTTGTCCCGCAAGCAGTCGGCACCTTTATCGCAACAACAACAATTATCCCCGCAATCTACCATACCAGAAGCAGCGCAACGCTCTGGTTGTTTGTTTGCTTTTCTTATTGTCTTCGGAAGTATCGCATGCGGAGCCGCGTTGCTTTTAAAATAGACTCCATCATGCGATATTAAAATTCGAATGGTTTGTGCAGATAAATCTCACTCAACATTGCGCATTGAGTCTGCAAACGCCCTGGAATTTTGATTGGCGAGAATAATTTTTACGCTCTTCGTTAGTGATTTTGAGGGAAATGGCGTTGGCTTACTTAATAACATGCCGAATAAATTATAAGGTATATACATAATATTAGTTAATGCCGCCTTGGGAGACCACCAACCAAGAAGCAAACAATGTAGGAGCGCACTACCTTTTTTCTTTTTAGCACACTTAGAACAACAGACATGTTCTTCAGTCGACCATTGTGCTGCCAATAACATGCCCGTTACTTTTTTTGTTGTATACACATCATTAGGGCCTTCTTTACTGCATTGAATACAGGCCCCCTGATGGACTTCGCTCACCTGTTTTTCAATATCAGCTTCAGGAATAAGCTTTTCTGTCAAAGCAATTTTTAAATTCGTCGCGCAACTTTCATCACAGAAAACCCAGGCAGACCAATAGGTGCCACCCATAAGGATTCGTGAACCACAAGCGCCGCATTTATTCATGATGTATTTCCTATAAGAGGTGATCTCAACTTTATGTGTTTAAAAAAAACGACATGAAAAGTTTACGCCGAGCTAGAAAAATAAAGCAGTAAAAATGGATTTACCGCTCATCTCACAAGCCGTGACAGCACGAACCTAGCCACTCGAATTTAAAAGCAATAGCAAACTAATAGGGATGTCTGGCTACTCCTAACCAAGCACGGTTAGAAGGCGATGATTGTCTGTCATTATATTCATCTACTTTTAAACTGCATCACCACTATATGGTACTTAAGGCCCGCCATCTGAATTGTAATTTAAATGCGCGCCCCAACACCCCAGTATCAATCGTAAATTTTACTCGTGCGCTTACTGCTTGTTACCAAATAAGTTAGTATGCAGTGATTTTTTACGCTCTATTCAAAAAATGGCATAAAACATATTACGCAACTCATAATGTTGACTCTCTTGATTTAATTCACTATGGCGCTCTCGTGAATGTATCGCTACTAACATCCCACAGCCAATGTGCATTAGGAATTTGATCAAAATTATTGCTATCTATTTTTCCGCGCCGTAATTCAAAATCGAATTGGCTAAAATCTCCCGGGGATAAAAATGATATTTTATTATTTGCGACCCATGTTATTTGAGTCAATTGATGAAGATAGGGATCTAAATAACGGGATTCACTAATCTCACTATTTTCGTCGTTCGTTTTTATCGCATCGGTATCATAAATTGAAATCCACTGATTGCCTTCGCCATATGATTCGATGAGGACGTAATCTCCATCTGGGGACCATTTGACATCATCAATTATGCCAAGGACCCCCTCCAATTTGTCTAAAATCAATAAATTGCTTTCTTTATCTTTATAAGAAACGGTATCGGTAAAGCCGCGCTTAATGACGACGATGGCATCTCCTTGGTGCGATGGATATTCGATGACATTGGAATATCGTCCGCTACATGAACATAGAAATATGGGTAAAGCGAGCGCGGTAATTTTAGTTAGATTCATAACATGCATTAATGGCATCCTTTTAAAGTTGCTTCCACGTCTAAGTTATGTTTGATTAAATCCAACAAGCGACATTATTTTTTAGTTGCTTCTTTTAAGGCCTCTATGATCTCTTGTTGTTTCTCGGGTCGCTCGATTGAAAAATAGGAACTCGTCGTTCGCCGCACATAGGCTCCTTTGGGGAGAATCTCATCTATAATTTGAATGGCAGCATCTTGGTAGCGCAAAACTGTCCTAGTCGGATGAAAGTCACGCCAGTAACCAATGCCACGAATGGGTCGACGATCAGTTAATAAGTTTATTAAGGAGGGAAGCGCTGGCTCACCAATAGCACGCAAGGCTTTTGCGGCATTATACGACTTATCTTCTGGTTGCAAAAAACTATGCAGCACATGGCAGTAACCAGGTTGCATCATTTGGTAGGCAACCACATCGCGCAAATGATAGATGTGATAAGCAATTTGTTGTTGTAAGTCGAACGCATCAATGTTTTCTGGTTTTTTATAATTTTGATCCTCGATTAGCATTTTATCTAATTGGTCGGCTAAGTCGCGTGATTGATCGGCATAAAAAGTATTAGAAAAATCCGTCGCGACTTTTCGAAAGTGTTGAGCTGCTTCCTTGCGATCGCCACGCCCCTGCAATGCCGTCAGCCCTGCTTGAAATTGCGTCCATGCCTGTGCCGTTGGTAAACTTGCTAATTTTTCTTTGTCTTTTACGGTAAATTGTCGTTCTGGGGGAAGTTGTTCCTCATCTTTAAATTTAATGTGACCAAAGTATTGTTTTGAAAACAACGACGTAAATTCAGCATACTCTTCCATCATTGGTTTACGACGCCAACGTTCGTTGATAAAATCATGAAATTCCTTCTCGGATGTTTTTTCATACCATTTTTGATAGGCTTTAATGTCCCAGCCAAAATCTTCGCCTATAGTAAAGCGCAGATAATTGGCGCCCATGTGTCCCGTCTGTTTTAATGAATCAATTAAAAATGATAACGATTCTTTCTCTCCTTGTGAGGCCAAAGCATAATGAAGCGCCAGTTTGACATGAAAATTGTCTTCTTTTGCTAAACGTTTTTTAACGGCTGGTGAAATCTGTTTGGGATTAAGGATTTTCGCAAGCGATGAGGCGGCATCTTCACGACTCTGAGCGTTATCATTATCAAGTTGTATGATCAACTGGTCAATATTGGGGCTTTTTGCCTCCTCCGTTATTACTTTGTTAAGTGGAAGGAAAGTTACTACGATGAACATCAAGATTGTGCAAAGCGTCGAATTCATAGAACCTTATCCCATGAAGCGATTATTTCGATAATCGCTAAATTACCTCGTTATTTATTCGTTTATTTTTCTTCTTCAATAAATGGCCCAGCCTTCTCAGCTTGTGCTCGGATGCTGTTAATCATTTTCATCATCCGTTCATTAATAACCGCATACAATTTGTCTTTCGCAAACGGCTGTACGTCAGATAACGATGCCTTAAAGACCTTTTGTCCTTCTAGCCATTTTGCCATTCCGGTTTTGGGTTTCACGGTCACCTGAACAATTATATCACTAGGCACATTGCCGTTAATGGTTTGTATAGCGCCTGTATCTGCACCGACCGCATATTCACTGACAGTCAAAGAAAATTCCAAAGTACCAACGACATTGTCATCTTTGGTTGCTTCCATAATGTTTAAAAAATCACATGATTTGGCCAAATTAGCAAAAGCATCTACGACATCAATTTCATATGATTTATAACTCTGCCCCATCATTTTTCCTGATTTTTCTGTGATGGTCTGAGCGGTAAACGTGTAGAGCCAGACCGGTTGCTGCGTACGATCAACGGCCTGAGCCAACAATTGTTCTGCATTATCTATTTTTAGCTTCTTTAATTCAGTCATTACCGTCGTTGCTAATTCTTCACGTTTTTTAGACGCTAGACTATTAATTCCAAACATATTCACTTTTTGTGGTAGCTTTGTGGTTGCTTCCCACGTCTTTGTTCCATCTAACGAACTGGGAGTGCCATAGGTAGTGATTTTAAATTGTGCGGTTAGCGCCTCTGGCACACGGTTCATTGAAGAAAAGCTGTCGCCATACGACACTTCATCCCACTGTAATATTAATTGCACAAATCCTAATCCGGTGCGTCGTACTGGACGTTTATCGAAAACGACAATATCAATAGGTGCAAAGACGGATCGTAAACTTTCCATTAGTTTCTTTTTAATTTCGACATCCTCATACTTTTTTTCGTGTAATCCGCCAATGACCACGACATAACTTTTCGCCAGCGCCGCTAGTCGCGCGGCCTCTTGCGCGGCTTTCTCATCTGCCGCTTTTTTATTTAATAAGGCATCAATTCGCGTGCCGTGTTCATCAAGCCACTTCTGGTGATCAGAGCGGTCAGCAAGCGTTGCTATGAGTTTCATAACGGATCGATAGGTTTCACGATTTTGTTCGGCTGCCGTTATCATAGCTGGCATTGCTGTGGTTATCGCTTTACTAATTTTTGATTTTTCTTCTTCTAATTTATTACGCACACTCTTCCCATCCACTTCCTCATCGAGAATTGGCGTTGCCTTTTGTAAGGCCGCATCCCACTTTATAAGCGCTTGGTCCCATTTTCCTGATTCCACCTGTTGTTGTGCTGAAATAATTTCTTTATCAACGTGCTGCCATACTTCTGTTGCAGAGGGTCCCCCACAGCCAGCAAGTAACATTACCCCAATCATGATGGTTGATAAAAAAAGTAGTTTTTTCATGAAAATGCGCTTCTCATGGTGATGTCGATAGTGGCTTTACGACAGATAAGCCACGGCATCCTAGTGAAGTGATTTAGGAGGCAAGCTTGAAAAGCAAATTGAGTCGAAGGACTGCGAGCGTCATACTGGTCATGCACTCTGCATGAATAAGCCCTGAGATTCTGGCTGAACGTGGTGGACAGCACAACGCTTTCAATGCGGTGGGAAATGTTGTTTTCGCTAAATAGTAGGTGAATACTGACACTCGTAGATTTGTATAGAATGACGGGGGAAATAAAGGACAAGTGGAAGGATGGTGATAGCTATGGTTTGATGACTATATTATTGGTTGGGTTGGGGGACTGGATTTAATATATGGTATGTTGTGAGCTTAGTCGTTAGTTGCACTCGTGCGCATAGTTCAAAATAAATGCGAACTGGTATCGACTTTATGCAGACTCATCCAGATTTTAACAAAATTACAATGCCATGGTGCTTAGTGATTGTGCATGGCCCGCCAGCATCTACATACAACTGAAATGAGCTACCTTAATTACAGTCACATCATTGGCAGCATTGCCGATGACTTACGCTTGATTGACGACCCAGGAGCCGTGGCCAGCTATATTCCAGAATTAGGTCGAATTGATCCCGATAAATTTGGCATTCACATCAGTACTATTTCAGACCAGTCCTTTTCCATTGGTGATGCGAATGAACGCTTTTCCATTCAAAGTATTACTAAAGTATTTTCACTGACTTTGGCGCTTAAATTTCTGGGGAGAAAAATATGGGAGCGCGTCGGCGTAGAGCCGTCAGGCACTGCATTTAATTCCTTAGTGCAGTTGGAGTATGAAAAAGGGAAACCACGTAATCCTTTCATAAATGCGGGTGCTATAGTCATCTGTGATATTTTGATTAGCGTCTTAGATAATCCCAAAGAGGATATGCTGACCTTTATTCGCAGCACATCTGCAAATAATAATATTACCTATAACTCGCATATTGCGCAATCGGAAGCCAAAACAGGTTTCCGTAATCGCGCCCTCATCAATTTAATGCGTGATTTTGATAATATCGAAAATGATATAGATGAAATTTTAGACTTTTACTTTCACATCTGCTCCGTTGAAATGACCTGCAGAGAATTAGCTGATTCATTTCTCTTCTTGGCTGGCAATGGTGTTAACCCCGTCACAGGTGACACCATCGTCATTCCACGACGGGCTAAGCGCATAAATTCCATCATGCAATTATGTGGCTTTTATGATGAAGCCGGAGAATTTGCCTTCCGCGTTGGGCTCCCTGGGAAAAGCGGCGTTGGCGGCGGCATAATTGCAGTACACCCTGGGCTCTATACCATCGCCGTGTGGAGCCCCAAATTAAATGCCAAAGGGAATTCCTATAAAGGCATGCGCGCATTAGAAATGTTTACGTCGCAAACCAATGCGTCGATTTTTTAACACCTATTTGTAATTATTTTAATTATTTTATAGGAAAACCGCGTTTGATTAACCCCCGCGACTCAGCAGCAACGCGACTGTTTCTTCTCGTTTCATATGACTGGCTTTATTATTAATTCCGACAACGACGATCTCAAAACCGAAATCCTTTTGGCGAATACCTTTGGTTTGGTCTTTATCAAAACGCAGCGTTTTACCGAGGCCGACTAGCAATCGCCCTCGGCACGATTTTCTTTTGAATACACCTTACTCCAGCTGCCGTCATTGTAGATAATATAATTCTGTAATATTTCGACGAATGAACTGATAAGTATAAAAGCCCTTTGTCTCAATGATAGGAATCTACGCTTGAATGACAACAAAACCGCCGGAAATTGTAAAAGTAGGCTTGTACAATTAGGCCTATCGCGGGTATACTAATTTATAGGATCCTCTGCATGTTGATTGGTAATGATTCACACATGATTCTTGATCCGATGCGGGTCTTGGCGCTCTATTTGGCCTCCTATGTCGATACCTGGGATAGCTTAGTAACTTTGCATACAAACACCTTGGCACAATTTCCCCCAAGCGTGGATGACGTTACTTTAATTAAATCGGTTGCACCTGCTCTTGAAAAACACTTAACCCATAGTGAACAGGCCTCCGTCAATAGTCATGATATGTTGCTGCACACCTTGGTACAAAGTAGCATCGAAGCCTTTAGTAAACAAACGCCAACGATACCACCCTGTGTCCATGAGATAACTAGTAAAATAAATAATTTGCCCTCAGATTCGCAAAAACTCATAATAGGATATTATAAAAATAAATTACGCGGTGATTCGTTAGCGAATTATGTTGGAATGGAAGTAAAGGAACTGCCAGCCGCATTATGTCGCCTACGTACAACATTAGATTGGGTCAATCAAAATGGTGTATGGCAAGCCGCACCAGGAGAAAGCCTGCTGCCTGCTCTTATACATGAATTTATCAATGGCAGTATTGATCAGGATTCACGAGAATTATTAGCCAAGGCAAGTGCTAAAGACTTAAAAAACATAGCTGGGTTACAACGTCAATGGCGCATGCATTTGTTATTAATCGCGATGTATGTCGTCCTACCTTTTCCTCCACGAAAAAAATCTATCCCTGCTAACGTTTCTCGTCCAAAGGATATTGTCTACGCGCAAAAGGCTCCGAGTTCAGGCGTGAAATCAGTCATCAGTAGACCAAAAAAAGAATCCTCAATCAGTAATCGTACCGTGGTCGTAAAAGCACACACACATGTCACCTGGCTGATTGCAGGTGGTTGTTTAGTTACGGCAGTTATTTTGAGTTTTTACTTGTGGGGAAATAATGACGTAGGAGTGAGTAATAAACCTCCTATTGTTGTTGAGGAGAATAATCCCTCTCCTTCACCAAATAATAACTCAGCAGATGATAACCCAGCAGATAAACGCATAGTGGATAATACTTCGCCGATTACACCTCCCCCGCCACAAGGCGATGCGTCAGGAAATGAATCGGTAATTACCACGGAAAAAGTTAGCAATCCAGCAGTGCCATCCACAATTGATCTCTTGTCTCTTGTTGATTTAAAACGAGATGTCGTTCACGGATCATGGCAAGTTGGACCCAGTAAATCGCTCGTCGTAGTCAGCGAACCAGATGAAAAATATTTACGCCTCTCATTACCGTATATACCACCGCCTGAATATGATATGCGTGTCACGTATGCTTATAATGGAAAACGGCCTGATTTTATTTGCCTGCTAAATTATCAAGGAACTCAGTGCGTTGCCAATATAAGTGGCTATAATGGAGAATTCGCCGGTTTTGCCTATATCAATAATACAAATATTAATCGCAATAAATCTCGCGTTTCAGCGCCAAAATTTGAAAAAGATAAAACATATACTCTAGAAGTCCGCGTACGTAAAAGGAACATGGAATTATATTTCGAAGATAAATTATTAACGACATTTAGCCCTGACATGGGGCAAATCACTTTGACTGACAGTTGGACATTAAAAAATAATAAAGTAATTGGAATTGGTATTTATCAAGGCGATTTTACCATTCATGCAATAACAATTCGCGAAATAACCGGATCAGGCCAAATACTACAGTCGTACTCTAAGTAACTATAACATTCTTATAATTTCACAGCTCGCCTTACTGGACAGACATTTCATTAAAAATAAACGTATAGTACCACTCGCTTTTAGTTGCTGATCATCGTTAAAATGAGCCCGTTATGAGGCCCTTCACACCGGGAGGTTACGGGACGGAGTTACGCATCTTGATCCACTTATGGTACAATGGCTTACACTACGTATGTGACTTATTCATGCTAAGATAGCCTCATAAATTTCGTCATTGCCCAAGCACCAACGACGCGCGCCATACCAGCCTCGGGCAACGCCCGAGGTACAATGCCAAAAAAATAATTAGGGCTGATGGCCCGTCCCATAATCCATGACGTGGGATGGTCGTACCCGTCTTGTAACCACGCACGAACCATATGGTCCTTTAATTAATTCCAATTATCTTAGGTACATTATAATGTCTAAATAATTAAATTAAAATAATTACGTTAAATTAATCGACATGCCTCGTAAGATGTCCCTGTTCACTTGGCGGGATCC
>JAHEDF010000045.1 GCA_024641365.1 Planctomycetota bacterium
GCAAATCAATTATCGGCGACGGTATCCGTAGCGACAATAGAAGATGATATTTATGAAAATAATGAAACCGTGATCGCGACCTTAGCATCAGGAACAGGCTACAGTGTTGGTTCGCCAAACGATGCGACGGTTACCATTACCGATAATGACAGTGCGCCAGTCGTAACGATTGTAGCTACAGATCCTGACGCGAGCGAAGCACCAATTACCACGGGTACCTTTACCATCTCACTGTCACGAAAGTCATCAGTGACGACAGCAGTGAACTTAAGCGTCAGTGGTACGGCTACAAATGGCACGGATTATAATCTCCTGGGTACCACCATAAATATTCCAGCAGACACAACCCAAGGAACTATCACCGTTACTCCAATCGCCGATGGAAATCCGGAATCAGATGAAACCGTCATTGTGACATTACAGTCTGGGACAGGCTACAGTGTTGGTTCGCCGAATGGTGGGACCGTCACGATAACCGATAGTATTAGCGAACCAGTGGTGACCATTTCGGCAACAGATGCGTCTGCTACTGAAGCTCCTGGAAATAATGGCGAATTTACTATTACTTTGAGTAAGACCTCGGCGAGTTCGACGACGGTGAATTTCACAGTGAGTGGGAGCGCATCCATCGGTAATGATTATACGTCCATTGGTACCTCTGTTACAATTCCAGCCGGTCAATTAACCGCAACCAAGTTGGTGGTTCCACTAGAAGACAATGTCTATGAAAATAATGAGACAGTCATTGTGACGTTGGCGTCTGGAACAGGATATGCAATTAGTTCGCCCAACAGTGCTACGGTTACAATCACGGATAATGACAGTTCACCGATTGTGACGATTGCGGCAACGGATTCCACCGCCAGTGAATCACCTATTACAACGGGGACCTTTACAATCACCTTGTCACGACTTTCCTCAACGACCACTACGGTAAAATATACGGTCAGTGGCACAGCAGCGAGTGGCACGGATTACGTTGCTATTGGTACATCAAAAAATATTCCAGCAGGCTCAACGCAAGCGACCATTACAGTGACTCCAATCGCAGACGCTATTACAGAAACTGATGAGACGGTCGTCGTGACGTTAATTGCAGGAACCGGTTATAGTGTTGGTTCACCAACAAATGCGACGGTGACAATCAGTGAGGTAGGTACGAATACAGTAACTAATAATAACGTCGGTGGTAATGAGCTAAGAAAATGCGGATTAGGTTCAGGTTTATCAGCTTTTTCACTGTTGTTGCTCATTTCGGCATCGTGTGCTCTGATGAGGCAGCGGAAATTAAAATCTGATAATTAAAGTAACCACATAAAAAACAGAGAGTCATTTATTGAGCGGCTATCATCTTTACGCAGCTATTACGAAACAGACCTAATAATTATTGATGCCCTGGCTAATTATTCATGTCACGGTTTTATCGCCGTCAAACTAAGCTCATCAAAACTACCTGAATTGCTACGGCCATTTACTTTTATGCTTTTCAAACGTACACGAATGGCCGTGGTATTATGTGGTGCTTTTTGCGTGGTGTCGGTCTTTTGCCAATTATTTCCTTTTTTTGGTTTTTCCGTATCACCAGAGTCGTAGCTGGAGAGCACCTTTTTATCTTTGTCCAAAAAGTCGACTAGGAAATGAGTTTCTTGTTCAGAGGAACGGTTGCCAGCAAAGTAAAATGATTGCTTACCTGCGTTGATAAGTTGAGCGTAGGCACTGACATCAACATCTTGATATATTTCAGCGGTACCGTCGCCCTCTGCTCGGAAATAAGCGACGCCATTGGTGCCGCCAGCTTTGGTTGACATGGCATCTGATTTGTCAGCAGTACTCCAACCGTGTAAGCCTAAATCAGCGGTGGCATTGATCAGTAAATTGCAGTCGTACAAAGACTTTGCTTTTATGTCGAATATAATGGTTGTTTCATCGGAATATTCCAAGCCATCATGAGCACGAAAGGTAATTGTGTCTTGCCCGACAGCTTCTGGTTTTGGAGCGTATAATAATTTATTACCATCAAGAGTGATGGTGCCGAGTTTCGGTTGGGTAACGATACTAAACGTTAACGCTTGGCCATTGTCATCATTGGCAGTTAATAATGTTGCGAGCGGAACACCTGCATAGACAGAAATTGTTTGCGGGTCTGCAACTGGCCGATTGTTAACTTTATAATCCCACGTATCTGATAAATCATGATACACGATATCCTGTGAAGTGGTGCGAGTGGTCACTGCGAATTCAGTTCCGGGCTTGGCATCTTTTGCAGCTTTTATTACAATCTTTTGTGGGATATTATAATTTTCTGAAGTAAACGTTAATTGTTCTGGGGTTACAGTAGCCGCATTATTAGAACAGGAAACAGCAAGCGTTACAGGCTGTTGTGGCGGAAATAAAAATTGAACAGACATAGTGTCGCCCTTTTCGCTATCGGCAGCGACATCAGCAGGAACTACTTTAAAACCAGGCGCACGTACTTGGCAGGTTGCTAATCGCCATGCGGTTTCGTATCCGACTTTTTGCGCTAACCAGTCGCTAGTAATGGGATTGGGTTGCGGGTCGACGGGGCAACGTCCAGAAATGATAGTATAGATAAATGTTGCGCATGCGACATGTGCAGGACCACTTAAGTGACCATGGCTACTCATCGGTTTAATGGTTGGATCTATATGATGGAGGCCCGCCCATAATAATCGCCGCGGTAGGCAGCGAAATGTTTTGGATTCATTCATAACCTGAATCGCCAATGAAAAATCTTGCACGAATATTTCTGCGAGGTGGATATCAAAATCACCAGTGTTGGTTTGATAACGATAGGCAAAGGTAGTACGTTTATAATCGGGATCTCCTAAGCGGTAATCCTTTCCAGTCTTTGGACTACCGGAATCTCTGCCAATGGTATAGCCCTGTCCGCCGATTGATGCCCCAGCGCGCTTGATCGCGTCTTGTGTTGATTCCATTAAATAAGTTTCCGTACTGCTACCACCGGGTGATTTTCGCGGACTTACTGCGCGTGCTTTATTATTAAAGAACAGAAAGGGATTTTGAAACGTAAATTGACCGGCAATTGGTTTTACAGGCGTATGAGCCATAACAATTTTATGAGCCGTATCGGCTAATGATTTGTTGGAGGAATATGTTGACGTCGATGCGTTTTTTCCACTGATGGTGCTAAAAATACATGCAGCGGTAAGATAGGCACCATCTGCACTGGGATGCGTGTCGCCTGTCGGCTTACCAGCGGCCTCCCAGGCTAAACCTGCTGGTGCAACCAATAAATTACCAGAGAGCGCGGTGCGATAGACGACCTCTTGATAATGTGCGACGCTGGATTTCGAATTTGCTCCTGGCCATGACATTAACAAAAGAGTTTTTCCAGGGCCTTTGGCAACTTCCTGTGCGATTTTTGCGACACCGTCAGCATACAGGCCAGGTAAATATTCGATGGTAAATGAATCTTCAATTACCACGACATAGTCCCATTTTGTGCCATTTTCGCCACGTAAATTTGGCCAGCGAGTTTTGGTTTCAACATCTGCTGGGTAGGGCCAATGAAACCAAGAAGAAAGGTTAATACAGGCATAGCGTTCTTGTTGCTGAAAGCGCTCTTCCAGTACGATGTTTACTTTATTATACCCAGCTCCAGCAAGTATTTTTTTTAGTTCTTCACTGACGCCTAGCGGATTAAAGACCTGTGGTGAACCACGGAATTGTTTGTCAGAACCAATAATAAGCACATTCATGTCGGCCGCAGTTGCGAATGAACTAAGCACGACCATGAGCATGAATACAACACTAGAAACATAATGGTGTTGCTGTTTTGCTTTTTTTATATTTTTCATAGAGCCCTACTTTCCATGAGTTCGTACATAGACATGTCATCTATGGTCAATTTGTTACAGGTAATGTCATGATTTGTGGAAATATTTTTGTAGCAGTTACTGACTGTTACAGATATTGTTTCAGCTTGTCACCTGTTGAATGCATAATGCACAAAGCATTATGGCCGGAAAAGCTTCTAGGTAAGCAGTTGGGACTTTTACGGTCAAAGAGGGATCGGATTCCGCCAACATTGCGATCACGTGTTTAATTTGAGTGATTATAAACAAATGACAATTCTAATAGCGAAAAAATTGTTTCAATTTCACTTGATACGTTGTTGCGCGCAGCCCAACGCCCTTCATCACCGCCATGATTTGGAGTGAGTATTTGCGTATTGCGTAATAATTTTTGATGTTGTTTTAATTGATCTCTGTAGTGTGTATTATTCCCAATATAAAGGCTACAGCAGAAGAAATAGCGACTCAGTGGATATACGGTGGTTGGATCAAGTGCGAAAATATGTGTTGGATACAAATAAAGATCCTTTCGATTAAGAAAATATTGTCCTGTATAAATGGCTCCCCAGCGTTCCATGTCTGTTGCACTAATAATTTCTCCCTGTGACATCCAGGGGGGAATCTCAGATTTAAATTGAGATAACCATGAATCTAAGCTTTCACGTAAAGAGTCCCATGCAATTTCAACAGTTGTTTCTTTATTATCATTAATTCTCCAATAAAATAAATTACGCAAACATAAGGCAGTTAAAATAGCGGTTGTGGTGTCGGTTTGCCAGAGGCGTCCAATTTTTTCTGTGTCGCGCACAATAGACGGCAGCGTTTTCTGGAGAAGCGATTTTAGTTCATTATCATCATTAATTTTATATAGTTCAAATAAAACATAAAAAATTAAGACGTTATCACGATCATCGAGCGAAAAACGATTTCCTTCACTTGCCAATGACATTAACCTATTTACATGCGCCTTGATTATTTTGAGGTATTTATTAGGCGTTATATGATCATAGCCAGCTGACATAAAGGTATAGAGCCGTAAGGCGATAACCGCTTCTTTGCTGGGAATCCATTGGTCGGGTGTTAGTGGCGTTTTTTCTTGTTCAGCTGATTCAATAGAAAAGTGAGAGAGTTGTTTAAGCCCCGAATCATAGCCAAACAGCCATTGTCTTCTTGCTTTGGTTCGAACTTCTTCATCAGCAGATTGGGTTAATGCAAATAGCCCTTGTTTAATGTCGACATTACCAACGTACGAATCATCATTTTGCATTAATCGAAGCGCAAGTAATTGTGATGATTTGTCGCCGTGCAGCCCATGGAAAATAATGGCATGACGCTTCGCAATATCCTGAGTGTTTAAGCGAATGTCCTCTAAATGGTAATAGCGGTCAATTTTAAAAACGCGCTCAGCAACTTCATATTCGGAATTACCAAAATCAGCTATTTGCCATGCCAGCCATGCAGGCACATAGGGACTACTTTCTTCTGGCCACTTACGTAATGCCCACCAACCGCTGCCAAGGCTAAGCAAGAAGAGGCCTAACAAACCTGCCGTAGACCACATCAGGACAGTGCGCGTTCTCATCACATTTTAAACGCTAGTGGCTGGACTTGGTTCGTTGTGTTATTTTACCTGTCAAAACGTGCACGGTGGGGTTGTGCCGTCTGTAAGATAGTTTCGTTTTCTTCATTATTGTTTGAGCAAATAGTCCTCTATGCGGCTCGCATTACCCCCAACTTTGACGCGTTTAAAAATAGCTTTGGCGGCCTCCAAGGGAATCACGCCGTCAGCGACACCACGTTCAAGGGCATTAGCAGCTTCGAGGACTTCGAAACTGTTTTTGCTGGTCAGGGTTTGTTCCAGACTTTGGAGGGCGGCAGCGCTGTCGCCAAGGTGAGCAATGGCTTCAGCAGCGGCAATGCGAATAGAAAAGCTACTGTCATTGAGACAGGCACGTAATGCTGCTTCAGCGGGAGCCGCAGCTTTCCCTAACACCAAACAGCCTTGGGCACCCCAATACCGCTTAATCGGATGGGCATCAGACATCGCTGTTATGAGTGTTGGTATTTGAGTACTGTCACGACTCGTGGCTTTATCTGCGAGGGCGAGGATGTCGTTGTATGGAAAAGCAGACGCTTGCACATAATCATACAACGTTTTGTCACCGATGAGTGAACTCCACATGCCTTCAGGAACAAATCCGGTATCTTTTTGTTGTTCTAAATCGCTAAATAACATCGTGCGTAATTTATTTTTCGTGTCAGCAAACGCAGGATCGTCAGCTAAATTATTTATTTCAAAAGGATCTTTGCTAATGTCATATAATTCTTCAGGTGCTTTGGGTAACCAATAGCGCGACTGCACGGCATTGCATTTTCCTGCTTTAAAAGTTTCCCACCAACTGCCCATATTATTTTGCACACCAAAGGGATAAAAATAATGTTGGCCGTAAGAGCGATGTGGAGAGAAATTGCGAATATATTGATAGTGTTCGGTACGAACCGCATAGGCAGTATCATAACGTTCATCCATGCGGCCACGAAATAAAAAGACGTGATCGCGTGGCGCTACTATTTGCTCACCTAAGAAAGGGCGTCCTTCCACATGTTTGGGAATATCGATACCGCACAAGCTCATAGCGGTGACAGCGAAATCGACAAAGCCAACTGGTTGTTCAACCCAGGAACCAGCATCAGCAGGTGCGAGATGCTTAAAATTTTTACCAAAACGAATAATAAGTGGCACCAGCGTTCCTGAATCATGGACGTTACGTTTGCCACGCGCTAAAGCGCCACCGTGATCACTGTAATAAAAAACTATAGTATTATCAGCGTCACCGGAAGCATCTAATTCTTGAATAAGTTCGCCCATTTCTTTATCCATGGCAAACATATTAGTATAATAACGCGACCAATCTTCGCGAATAGCTGGCGTGTCTGGATGATAGGGTGGTAAAATAACTTGCTCTGGAGTTACAATCCGTTCTTTGGGAAAGGCACCGGATTTTACACGTTTTTCAAATCCGCCATCAGTTATTTGGCCTTCATGAGAAACCGTCGAATTAAATACGGCGAAAAACGGTTGGCCAGGTTTACGGTTTTTATAGTGTGCTTTATTTGAAGTGTCATCCCAGGTATTTTTCCCAATATTTTTAGCATTGTAATCAGTTTTAGTATGATTCGTGCAATAATAGCCAGCATTTTTAAAATAACTGGTATATGGTTTAAATTGATCGGGAATTAACACGACGCTGCGATGATTATGAATACCCAGGCTAGAGGCATGCATCATGGTAATTAATGTTGAACGTGCTGCTGAGCATACAGGTGCATTGGAAAAGGCATTGCGATAACGAACGCCTTGCTCAGCGAGCTTATCAAGGTACGGGGTGCGCGCTTGTTTGTCGCCATAGCATCCTAAGTATGGAGAATTATCTTCACTGGTTATCCATAAAATATTGGGGCGTTCGGCACTGACAGCGGTGGTGCTTGCCAATGACATAATAATTAATGCCGCTACAAGAATAAATCGAAACATATAAACATCCTTACATGAATAGGTATAAAAAGCGAAACGTTGTGACCTTACGATTGGTTGCATGTGATTTTTTCACATGACGCTAATACATGTTGGCGAAAAGGTGCGCGTTGCCAACTATATATGAAACGCTGTGCTAGTGTACGTCAAACGGCAAGCATGGGGTATTTGTTTGGTAATAGTGCCAATAAGCGTTGTGGCGATTTCACTATTTTAAGGAATGCCGAGCTTCGCTTTATTGGCGCTCCAATCAGCGAGTGGCTCGGCGGTACGTAGGCACACGTTATCCCAACGAATACTTTCTTTTGCAACAGTGATGGCAAAGGCATTTTTTTCGCGCCCAATTTTTGCGTCCTTGCCATACACCACGTGTTTATCATCGGTATACACTAAAATTTCATCGCCGGTAATTTCGATAGTAAAATGATACCATTGTCCTTTGGTAAAGCTTTGCTCCACTTTCCCAATACTAACCGACTTATCATCGGCGATATTTTTATTTTTTTCGCCGGATACTGAAAACCCTTTTTCTGTAATAGAGACACGGCAAATATGTCCCTCTGGTCCATTAAATACTAAAGAGCTTAATCGCGCACCTTCAAAACGAATATCTGCACAGGCAATGATAGTAGCCGTGAAATTTTGTTTGGTGGTCAAAACGCCACCATGCATGTCAGATTCTTTCTCTTTTCCTTCGACGGCACCATCAACGATTGACCATGCTCCTTTAGCAATACGCCAATGTGATGGCAGGGTATCGCTGTCGAATTGGTCATGAATCAACTCTGCACCAGCGGTGGTGCGATAAGTTGGTGTTTCAGCGGCGCTGATTTGCAGTGAGCAGATAAATAAGCACACGAGTGGCAGTGATAAGGAATTGCGCATGATGTATCTCGAGAGTGGGGGTTGGAGTAATGAGATATGACTGGGCTATGAAAAAGTTGCTGTGGTATTCGGCTACATGTACTGCGCATCTTGGTTTGATTGGGTCATGTAAGCTCTTGCGCACCAGCAGCCGCACGCTTTCCTTGCTGTATGCGTTCGCTAGTGGCATTCTGTGTGTGTAGTGCGATGCCGTTAGTCGCGGCCGAGCAAATTCCAATTTTAACGAATGGAACTGGTTTATTGGAGGGGCCCGCACTGTTAGGGGATATAGGCGGACTCCGTTCTGGTTTTGCAGAAAATGGCTTACTACTGGATGCGCGGCTTATTGCCGATGGATCGCAACATTCACATGATGGTATTTATGATGCGGGGCGAACTTATTCACGGTATTTGTTAGAAGCAGGCCTCACCATGGATGTGAGTAAATTTATGGGCCTGGGTGGCGCTGGTCGATTAACCGCAACCTGGCAAACGGTGGACGGCAAAAAAGCGAGCAAAGAAATTGGGGTATTACAGTCAACGTCGTGGCTAGATAATGATGGGCGCGATCAATTAGGGCGTTTATTTTATGTACAGCCATTTTTTGACGAGGCCTTTTCTATTAAATTTGGTAAAGATGAAGTTATTCGCGACTTTGCGACTAATCCATTTGGTGATGATTTTTTAAATGATGCCAATCGTCGACAACAATCTATTTTTGCGATGCCAAAATTTCCTGATTCAGCGACCATGGGTTTAGCCAATTTACGCATCGGTGATTGGTATATCAAGGCTGGTGCTTATGATGGTCGTTCTGTTACCGAAGGTAAAGAAACCGGAAAAGATTGGTTATCAATTCCAGAGAGCGATTATTTTTTAATTGCTGAAACAGGTTTAAATTGGGATGACCGTCGTAAAGGTCATATTGGTGGCGTTAAAGTTGGCTTTTGGGAGCACTCTGGTGCTTTTTCGACTTTTGACGGTGGAGAACGAAGTGGTGTGCATGGTTATTATGTGCACGCTGATTATATGGTGATGGATGAATTTATTGATCGCGTGCGACAAGGCATCGGAATTTGGGGCCATTTTGGTGAGGCTGATGATCGCGTGACGGTTTATCGCCGACAAATTGCTTTAGGTGGTGTGTGGACAGGCGCGCTGCCAACGCGGGATCGCGATGCACTTGGAGCCAGTATTTCTTGGTTAGAAACCAGTCGTGCAGCTGGCGCAACGACCGATGCTGATGAACGTATGGCAGAATTTTATTATGCTTTTCGCGCTACTGGTTGGCTTACCTTGCAACCAGATTTACAATGGTTTGTGCATCCGGGTGGAAAAAGTAATGTGAGTGATATTTATGTCGCCAGTTTGCGCGGTATTGTGATATTTTAAGTCCTAAAAAATCAATGCAACTTGCTTGATTTCATGAAGATAGGAATGAAACCACAGATCAATTTTTTTCATAGGTGATGAGACTGCCACTAAAAACGTGTTACTCGATTTGAGGGGGATTATACAGGTGCTTACTTGCAACCATCTCATTTTTCAGCTACACAAGTGTCATAATGTTTGCGCTCGCACGTCATCGTCGCCGAATAATCATGCACAGCTTAGCGTTGTTTGCAGCGATCGTGTTAATCATGTCATCATGGTTGCCACAAGGTTTATTGTTATGTTTTCACCATGATGGAGACATCCATGTCTCTACTGAAGCTCATCATGATGACGACCATAAATTAAGTGATGTAACTGAGTGTGGCAACTGTTGCCATCATGATCATTGTGTCGATGTCATTTTAGATTTGCCTGATGTCCATCCGTACGCGCATGTATTCGTACAAGCTGGTGTGCCAACCATGACGGTGTTGCCGTGGTCAACTGAATTACAAGTACACGATGAAAACCATTCTATTGAATATCGGCTTTATCGCGAACGACAGCGCGATCTTGGACCGCCAAACGACAGCTTAGTTCGTACGGTTCGTCTGCTGGTGTGATTGGTACGACATTATTTCCATGGTGGAAATAATGTGGTGATCACGCATGCAGAGGACATCCCGTGTGTTGTTTACTTAGCAGAAGATGCTCGCTTAGACGAGTAATTCCCTGTCATTTTATTGTTTCAGCAGCACGCGTGCGTGGTGACGTATGATGGTACCAGATCGCTTGCTATTTTTAGCCAGTATTGGAGCGCTGATTTTTTTATCGGGGTGTTCGAGCTATCGTGCACAACCAGTCGATTTAACTGCATTTGATCAGGCGTGGCGAACTCGATCACCGCATGATGCCGCCGTAGCGAATTATATCACCTATGTTCAACAACACGGTGCTGATGTTTCAACCACGGTAACGGTTGAAGATGGTATTTCTCTCAGTGAAGCGGAAATTTTAGCATTAGTTTTTAATCCGCAGTTGCATGCAGCGCGTGTGCGCGCTGGTGTTGCCGTCATTAATGCTGCAGGAGCCGGACGCTGGGAAGATCCCGCCATTAATATTGATGTGTTGCGCGCTTTAGAAAGTGGTCCCAGTCCATGGACGGTATTAAGTGGACTGTCATTAACGCTGCCGTTATCTGGTCGTCTTGGTCTAGCAAAAACGCATGCGGAATTAGTAGCTGAATCAGATCGGCTCGCGGTAATCGCAACTGAATGGGCACATTGTGCAGTTTTAAGAGAAACATGGGTCACATGGTCGGCAACCAAAGAGCGCCAACGTATTACGGAACAATTTGCCAAGGATATTACAGCTTTAGGCATTATCGCTGATGAGTTACATAAAGCCGGTGAAATTTCTGTAATTGCTGCGCGTGCTGTGCGCATAGCTGCTGTCCAAGCGCAATTAACTGCACAACAATTAGCTGCAGAGGCGGAGCAACAAGCGCTGACTATTCGTGCACTCATGGGTTTTTCTCCACAAGCCCCTGTGCAATTAGTGCCGTCACTTATATTACCGATTGATGAACAAGCACATATTCCGCAATCGGTATCAATTACCGCAAATGCGCAGGTGCAAATTGCACTAGCGCGGCATCAAGCAACAGAAGCGGCTCTGCGTTTAGAAATTCGTAAACAATATCCCGATTTACAGCTAGGGTTTGCTTACGAAAATGATCGTGGTGATAAATCACTTGGTCCAAGTTTTGGATTTACCATTCCTTTATGGCATGGAAATGCTCCAGCCATAGCGAACGCAACGGCACAACGTGATGCCGATAGCGCAGAAATTCAGGCCGCGTATGTGGCCGCAATTCATGATTGGGAGCAGGCACAATTAACCGTTCGTGATCGCAGTGATCGTTTGCACACGCTGCAACAACAGGTGGTGCCACTTATTGATAGCCAAGTTGCGGATGTGCAGCATTTAGCAGAGCTTGGCGATTTAGATGTATCGTTAGTGCTTAGTGTATTAGACGAAGTATGGAAAATTCGTAATGACATCGTCGAGATTCAGGCTGAGCGAACCTATGCAGAAAATAGATTACTCGCTTTGCATATGCCAACTTGGCTTACTCAACAAAATCAGCAATCGGCCGCGGAGACGCAACCATGAAAAATAATATGACAGTCACTCGATATGTGTTGGTGTGTGGTGTCGCTACGTTGGGCTTATTAACCAGTTGCGGCGACCATGACCATGATCATGACCATAATAATGATAATGCACATAGTCATGCACACGAATCAGAACAGGCTGGCGTTGTTGAAGCAGCTCCTAACCAAGCGTCTAATCGCATTGCAACGGGAGAAATGGTACGACGCAATTTGGGCATTACCTTTGCCAAAGCGGAATACCGCATTGTTGCTGGCACTATTCGCCTACCAGGAAAGTTTGTTACCGTGCCACAGGCCGAACGTCATTTTCATGGGCCGCTGCGTGGACGTGTCGACCTGAAAGTGAGTGTATTTCAACGCGTTGAAGCTGGTGCTATTTTATATGAATTAGATGCGCCTGCATGGCGTGAATTGCAGGCCGAATTAGCAGAACGGTCTGCTGCCGTGCTGCGTACTCAGGCGGCAGTGAGTGTCGCTTTAGCAGAACGCGCACAAGCCGAACGCATGTTAACCACGCTGAACGAAACCGTTCCCATGCATAAAGTACGCATGGAAACGTTAGATGCAAAAGTAGCGTTATGGCAGCAGCGAGTAGCAGATTTAGAAGCAATTCAAAAAGCGGGCGGTGGTCGTGCGCAAGATTTAACTGCGGCACGTGCGAGTTTAGTCGAAGCGCAGTCGGAGCGTGCGTCGGGAGCTGAACATCAGGCTGAACATTTATTAGAACATGCGCGTGTTGATGCGGCATTACATCGACAGGGCGATGCACCGGCGCGATTAAGTGCGGCAATTGATGCGGCGCGTGCCGATAAAGATGCAGCTGAAGCGACTTACGCTGTGGCTTTGCAGCGAGCGGCGGCCTTAACTGAATTATCTGTCGATGCATTATTGGAACAGGTGGATGTTCAATTAGGACAAACATTAACACCAGATTCTGGAAAAATTCCTCGCTGGCGCTCTATAGATCGTTTGGCTATTCGTGCTAACCAAGCTGGCGTTATTAGTGAAGTAACTGTAGCAAATGGGACATGGATAGATGAACAGAATTCGGTAATGACTTTACTTGATCCTAAACAAGTGCGCTTTGATGGCGCTATTTTACAAAGTGATCTAAAAAAAGTAAAAGCGGGTCAAAAAGTTGCTATTAGCGCGCCTGCCCCTGCGGCACCGAATGATGTTATTCAAGGAACATTGATGGTGGGGCCGCAGGCTGATCCACAAAGTCGGACCGTTCCGATTGTTGTTTCAATTTCTACATTAACGCCATGGGCACGTCCGGGTGTGAGTACTGTAGCAGAAATTATTGTCATTGGTGGTGATGAAGAGTTAGCAATTCCGCTTGCTGCGATTGCACAAGATGAAGTGAAAAAAATTATTTTTAGACGTGACCCTGATGATCCCGATCACGTTATTCGTATTGATGCAGATATTGGCATTCATGATGGCAAATGGGCGGTGGTGAATTCTGGATTAAAAGAAGGCGATGAAGTGGTTTTGGATGGAATTTATGAATTAGTTTTGAGTGGTGGTGGGCAATCGAAAGGCGGACATTTTCATGCGGATGGGACATTTCATGCGGACCCCGATTAGCTCGGATTGCTTCGGATCACAACGGCGCCTGACGGCTTGCCTGCTTTGCAGGCATCCGCTGCGCGGATGTTGTGATCCGAAGACACCAACTGCGTTGGTGCGTTTCGCTGCGCGAAACCAATCCTCGTCCCCGCTCGCTCACCTTCGTTCGCTCGGGGGATTGCTGTTCGCGGGCGCTGCCCGCTACGCCCGCCAGGGGCTCTGCCGCCCCTGGACCTGCACTTCGTCTATTTTGAATTCATTATTTACTTTAAGTACTTTTGGAAAAGTCGCATCGCTTTGCTCGCTTGAGTTTATTTATTTTGGTTTGCTTCGCTCACTTAAATTAATTAGTCGTGGTGGCCGGGGGTATTTATGCTGAAGCCTACGATAACGTGGTCGATTCGGCATCCGGCTTTGGTGGTGTTGCTGGCGGGCATATTGTTGGTGGCGGCGGGGTTGCTGTTGCCGCGGATGGCCGTGGATGTGTTTCCGGAATTAAATGCGCCTACTGT
>JAHEDF010000450.1 GCA_024641365.1 Planctomycetota bacterium
GTAGCCTTCGATCAAGTCTTGGGAGGCTGAATCGAGAATACGTATTTTCATTTAATGGCACTTCGAATTCTCGTTTTTTCAAGTTCCCAATCATTAAATTTTTCACCATGTTCACTGATGGATTTTTCACGTTGCAATAACATATCTCTATGCCATTCAGGTGAACGAACCTCATCTGCATGACGACAGAGGTCGTCCCACAGACTTTCCATCGCGCGGATTTTATCTGCCGTTGTGAGTTGATCCAATTGAGCTGTAATATTCATAAGTTACCTCGCATCCTGCGTTTTCATCTGCATGATAAACCTTTATAAAACTCAACGCACGTCCAGCAATTCAATATCAAATACTAACTTCGCATTTGGCGGAATCACACCTCCAGCGCCACGCGCACCATAAGCCAACTCGGGTGGAATAATCAACAAACGGCGACCACCCACTTTCATGCCCTCTACGCCATGCTCCCATCCCGGAATCACCTGACCCCCACCCAATTTAAACTCAAAGGGCTGATTACGATCGCGCGAACTATCAAATTTATTACCTTGATGACCTGACGCCGCTTCATCATAAAGCCAGCCGGTGTAATGCACGCTCACTTTTTTACCGGCTTCTGCCACTGCGCCCTCGCCTAATTTGACATCAGTTTTAACCAAGGCTTGCAGATCAACTTTCACAGGCTCAAGTGGCTTGGCACCAGGAATCGGATAGCTCGTCGCAAAATAATAAAAACCTGCTGCAAAAATGACGGCAACCGGCAACCACAATGATCGATTTTTTTCCATGTTAATATATTCCTAATACATTGATTATATTCAATTAAATATGTTAAACCCTTGCGTCATCCCCGCCTTCGCGGGGAAGACGACTTTTTCAGCGTTTAGTTAATAATTCAATACCGGCGCCAGCCAGCGCTCGGCTTCTTCCAGCGTCATGCCTTTGCGCTTGGCGTAGCTATCGGTAATGCAGACTCTTTAGTTTTGTTTCTTTAATATTTTCACTATATCACTGTGCCCAGCCTCTTTTGCAAACCATTCGGCTGTGTGATTTGCTTTTGTTGTCAGTTTTTGATTTGCTCCAAGCTCTAACAATAATTTTAAAAGTTCTTTATGGTTATTCATTGCCGAATACATGAGCGCTGATTTGCCAAATTCGTCTTGGGCATTAATATTATCTCCAGCAGCTAGTAATTCTGTTGCGTAACGTAAATTTCCTTCTGATGCAGCAAACATTAATTCAGTTAGTCCTGTTTTCCCCACATCACTACTGGTTAGTTTTTTAGGCATTATTGAAGACCTACGCAATATCCAATATGATGCCCACGCAACTAGAAAAAGAGCAAGATGCGTCTTACTCTGACTTTCTAGAATTAAGAATAACGCAAAGTTAAAAACCCAAAATAAAGCACTTATTCCAATTGCAAAATTGCTGCTAATTGGACGTCCAACAATCACAAAACGAATGAATAAAGGTGGGATTAAACCAATAGTCCATGTCAAAACGATACTAAGAAGAAAGTTTGATTCGTTCATCATTTACCTGCTTTCCATTTTATTTCTAACACTGTTGATATTTTGCTACCCCGTTAGGTCTCAAACACTAGCTACAGTTACCACTTCGCATCTTCCAGTAATACGCCTTTTAATTGATTAAATTTCCGTGTTAATAATTCAATACCGGCGCAAGCCAGCGTTCTGCCTCTTCTACGGTCATGTTTTTGCGCTTCGCATAATCTTCAACCTGATCCTTGTCGATTTTGCCTATCGCAAAATATTGGGATTGCGGATGTGAGAAATAGAAACCACTCACCGCTGCGGTTGGCAACATAGCAAAACTTTCAGTAATCGTAATGCCTGCATTGATCGGAGCTTGCAATAGATGGAACAAGGGGCCCTTTTCCGTATGCTCAGGACAAGCCGGGTAACCTGGCGCTGGGCGTATGCCCTGATATTTTTCTGCAATCAGTGCATCGTTATCCAACGCCTCGTCTGTGGCATATCCCCAGAACTCTCTACGCACCCGCGCATGCAACAATTCGGCAAACGCTTCAGCCAAACGATCAGCCAAGGCTTTCAACATAATGGCACTGTAGTCGTCATTATTTTTTTCAAATTCTTCTACACGCGCATCGATGCCGATACCTGCGGTGACTGCAAATCCGCCAATGTAATCTTTAACATGGGTTTCTTTAGGTGCAACATAATCAGCTAGACAATAGTTTGGAATATCCGCTGGTTTTTTCGTTTGCTGACGCAAGTTATGCCATGTCATTGCAACTTGTTTGCGCGATTCATCCGTGTAAATTTCAATGTCATCACTATTAATTCTATTGGCTGGGAACAAAGCAAACACACCATTGGCAGTCAGCCATTTTTCTTCGATGATTTTTTTCAACATCGCTTGTGCATCGGCAAATAATTTACGCGCCTCTTCACCCACCACATCATCATTCAATATTTTTGGGTAACGCCCAGCCAACTCCCAAGCATTAAAGAAAGGCGACCAATCAATATACTCAGCAATTTTTTCCAAAGGATAATCTTCGAATTTATACACACCAGTAATTTTGGGCTTAGGTGGCGTGTAATTGCTCCAATCCGTTTTAACGCCGCGTGAACGTGCATTGGCCAACGGCACCAATACGTTTTTGCCTTTTTTACTTTCGTGTTGCTCACGCGCCTTAACGTAATCTGCTTTGATCTCGGCTACGTAGTCATCACGCAAAGTTGAACTCAATAAATTACTGCACACGCCCACCGCACGTGATGCATCATTCACATACACCGTCGTACCGCTCGGATAATTAGGCTCAATCTTCACTGCGGTATGAACACGCGAAGTGGTCGCACCGCCGATCAGTAACGGAATCTTGAAACCTTGGCGTTCCATCTCTTTTGCCACATGCGCCATTTCTTCCAGCGACGGGGTGATCAAACCAGACAGACCTATGATGTCTGCCTTGTGTTCGCGTGCTGTATCGAGAATTTGCTGACACGGCACCATCACGCCCATGTTGACCACTTCAAAGTTATTGCACTGCAACACCACGGTAACGATATTTTTGCCGATATCGTGCACGTCACCTTTCACTGTGGCCATCACAATCTTGCCCTTGGTGGACAAATCACCGGAGCGCAATTTTTCTGCTTCAATGTAAGGAATCAAATGTGCCACGGCGGCTTTCATCACGCGAGCGGATTTCACCACCTGCGGCAAGAACATTTTGCCCGCGCCAAACAGATCGCCGACTACGTTCATACCGTTCATCAACGGACCTTCAATCACCTCCACCGGGAACTTGGCTGCTAGACGTGCTTCTTCGGTATCTTCAATAATGTAAGTAGTAATGCCGCGCACCAGCGCATGAGTCAGTCGCTCCTGCACCGTGCCTTGCCGCCAGGACAAATCTTCTACCTGTTCTTTGCCGCCACCCTTGACGTTTTCAGCCATCTTAACCAAGCGCTCACCGGCCTCAGGGTCGCGGTTGAGCACCACATCTTCTACCGCGTTGCGCAGGTCTTTGGGGATTTCTTCATACACGCCCAGCTGACCGGCATTCACAATGCCCATGTTCATGCCGGCTTTGATGGCGTGATAAAGGAACACGGTATGAATAGCTTCACGCACCGGTTCGTTGCCACGGAAGGAGAACGACACGTTAGACAC
>JAHEDF010000046.1 GCA_024641365.1 Planctomycetota bacterium
GGTGTAGTCAGGTGCCGCTTCAATAATAAATTTCGTCCCGACCACAGTCACCTCGGCCTTCGGTGTTCGCACTATAAATGACTGTCCTTTTTGTTGATGAGCAACGTCCAGTTCCAGCACACCCGTATGGAGCTGCACCCGCTTTCCATCACCACCGTCAAAAAAGGTTGCCTCGCTTTGTTCATCCATCTCCACAACCGTGCCATCACGAAAGGTAATAAGTGCATGATCGGCAGTGACTATGGAGTCTCCACTTTTAATGGCTGTCTCTTTTGTAAGTATTGTCTCTTTATCGCCAGAGCGCAGCTTCGCATCACGCACATCGCTCACCACTGCGATAGGCGCACGATTAAATTGATCACCAACAAAAATAAACCAAACTAAAGCGACAATAACAAAACTCGCCGCAAGCCCAGTCATCATCTGCAGAAAACGAATACGTGGTTTAAACAATGATGTCGCTGCTGGTTCTCGGTCTTCGCCCTTTGCATGTTTGACTACTCCCGCTTTACCTAACACGCACAGAGCACCGTTCATGCGCATATGCGCTGCTAATAGTTTGCGCGCATCCGTCGAGTTGGTGAGCAGCGTGGTTAATTCCTGCTCGCCCTGCTGATCAAGCACACCATCCAAATAATCACCAATGAGTCGTTCGACATGGTCCAAGCTGTTCGTCACGACGTTGCCTCCCTATTGAGGTCATTGTCCGTATGTTGCTGCATACAGTGCAACAGTGACTTACGAGCTCGACTGATGGCACGTTGCACCGCCGCTGCGGTGCTGCCCACGGCATCGCCAATAGTTTCAAATGAATCGCGCTGTTCATAGCGCCGCGCTAACATGTGGCGGTGCTGATCCTGCATCGATTCCAAACAGGTGCGCAAGGCCCGCACTTCCTGCTCGCGCGCAATGTCCTCGGTATCATCTTCGTCGAACGAAATGGAAATTTGCTCCAAAATCTCCTCGGTAATTATGTGGGAACGTCGTTGACGAGCCTCGCGAAAATAAAGGAGTGCCTGTCGCCTAACGACCTCTTTAGCCCACGCTCTAAAATCCCGTATTGGCTCGTTTTGACCGGCTTTTTCCATGACCACCACAGCAGCATTTTGAAAAATTTCCTCAGCCGCCTCAAAATTGCGGGTCATCGCCATGAGATAACCCATAAATTGGGATTCACAGCGCAAGAATTGTTTAATGGGAGACACAGCGATCATACTCTCTTAGTACAGATTTGATCAAGATCAGACAGCGTTTTTTTTGGGGGCTTGGCCCCCAGGCCCCCGCGACCCTTTGTCGCAGCTTTTTTTCATGCGCTGCGCTTTGAAAAAATGAGCGGATGGGCTGCGCCCATTGTATCCGCTCACCGCTGCTCGGCGGGCGGGGGTTTGGGGCTGAAGCCCCAACACAAACAAGTCGCGACAAAGGAGCGCGGGGTTTGGGGCGAAGCCCCAACACAAACCGCAGCTAGGGCTTATACTTTGGGTTTAATTCTGTGGGTATTGGCGCCTTTACTTCATCACGCCATTTGTTCAGCATCGCTTTTAATTCGGCCAATTTTTCTGGTTCTGACGCGGCTAGATTTTTTCTTTCACCTATATCATTATCTAAATTATATAATTCGTAGGCGTCGTCTTCGAAATAATGATGTAGTTTCCATTGACCAAAACGCATGGCAGAACCTGGGCGTGTGCGAAATAATGGGTCGCGGCCATCATCTTTATCTTTACTATAGGCCTGTAAATAAATCGGGAAATGCCAGTACAATGCGCGCTCTGCTAGTTTTCCTGATTGGGTCATGAGTGGCATTAAGCTGACGCCATCTAATTTGCTTTTTGATGATTTTTTAATGTCAGCTACTTCCAGGAATGTTGGATAAAAATCCATAGTACATACTGGCACATCGCAGGTCGTTCCAGGCTTTATTTTCCCAGGCCAACGCATGACCAATGGTTCACGAATGCCACCTTCATAATAAGATCCTTTACCGGCTCGATATGGATCCTGTGCCGCTATCGCGCGAATGCCGCCATTGTCGGAAGAAAACACGACCAATGTGTTTTTGCGCAAACCTGCTTCATCGATATAGGCCAACAATTTTCCAATGCCGTAATCTACATTTTCTACCATTGAGGCGTACGTGGCGTTAATATCTTTGCCTTTATAATTTACGATAAATTGTGGAACTGGTTCTAATGCTGTGTGCACTGAATACGGGGAAAAATGAATAAACATCGGATGATCTTTATGCTGTTGCATAAATTTAATTGCTTGGTCAACAAATACGTCCATACGATGTGTTTTTGGTGGATATTGATCTGAAAATGGTTTCATGGCACCACTATTCCAGGGCGAAAAATAACCACCTCCGCTTGGACCACCCGCCGTATCACCGCCAATATTAGCATCAAATCCCATCGATAAAGGGTCTTTCCCAATATGATATTTCCCTAGGTGAATGGTTTTATAGCCTCCTGCTTTCAAAGCATCTGCCATGGTAAAAATACCGGCTGGTAGCAATTCTGAATTCGGCGTTGGGATTAATTTCCGCGTTTGCGCAGAGCCACGATCTGAATTACCAACGGTATAAACGCCATGCCGAGGGCTCCATTGGCCACTGTGCACACAGGCACGACTCGGTGCACAATTTGCTGCGGGTGCATATCCATTAGTAAACACCATGCCTTCTTTTGCTAATTGATTAATATGTGGCGTATTAAATTTCGTATTATTATAATTAACATCCATTACCCCAAGATCATCAATATTAATATATAAGATATGTGGTTTTTCCACCGCGTATAAAACCTGCGCGATTAAGGCCACAAGGATAATTTTAGGGATTTTTTTCATTTAAAATATCCTCATGTTTAATACACATGCAGATTGAATTAGGGACCTAGAGATCATCGTCTTACCTGCTAATAATTCTGTAATCACAGTGTTTCTGTTAATTATTTTGTGATGTCAGTTTGCTGAGATATAAACAAATAATGCCCCTTGAGGCGATTTATCCGTGGTCATGATCGTCTGCATATCATAATCTCCTGCCTTCAATTCAATTTCAAACGTGACGTGTGTTGCTGTAGTTGCGACGGCCTTCTCCACTGCCATCTCACCAATTTGGAGTTTCGCCCAGCTGGCCTGCATAGCTTTATCAGCTTCGCGAGGGTAGTGACGACATTCCACGGTATAAATGCCGTCGCGTTCCACGGTTACTGCCCATTTACCATTTTGATATTCTTTAAATGCACTCGCGTTCCACGGTCGATCGCCTTGATACCAATCCGTGCCGTTTAATTGCGTCGCATGAATTCCAATAATGTGCCGCGACAGACTGTCCTGTTCCGACGGTAAACTGTTCCAAAATATATCATAAGCAGCAGTTAAACGAGACACCACTTCAGGGTGTTGCGCCGCGACATTTGTCGTTTCACCCCAATCTGCCACTATATCGTATAGCCTGTCTCCACCTACCAAACGCCATCGCTGAGTTTTTACCACCGCATTTCCCCACTTCTTGCTCTTTCGTCCACGTGGACACTGTACAATTAATTCTCTATCATCGACCCATTTTTCTTCACCCACTAAAAGTGGGCGTAGGCTGCGACCATCAAGCCCGGCAACTTGGTTTACACCAGCAATATCTAATAGTGTTGGCACCATATCGACCATACCGACCAAAGCCGATGATTGATGAGGACGTGTTGTCAGCGGTGGATACCGCATCATACAAAAAGCATGATGTCGTTCATCATAGGCATCACGATCTGAGGCGCGCTGTTTTGTTACGCGAGATGTTTCCGCACCACGATCAGTCATGCCTTGGTCGGTAGCAAAAATTACCAGCGTATTTTTACTGAGCCCTAACGCATCTAATCGGTCTAATACGCGACCAACATTATCATCAATATTTTCTATCATGGAATAAAGTGCCAACGGCCCTTCGGTTGCGTCACGCGCTTTAATCTGCTCTAATTTTTCAGGATGTGCTTGCCAGGGTGAATGCGTCGCTGGTGTTGATATAAAGGCAAAAAATGGTCGGTCTTTATGTGCCTCAATAAATTTTAGTCCTTCATTAAATAAAACATCTGATGAAAAACCCTGTGATGGTTCGGCCTTCCCATTTCGCCAATACCACGCATTCAGATGCGTATTACCAAAGTAGTCTTCCATATGTCCTATACCACCACCGCCATGAATAAAACTAATATCAAAGCCACGCTGATGTGGCAAATATGGATATGAAAAACCAAGATGCCATTTCCCAAAGATGCCAGTACTATATCCCGCCTTTTTTAGTCGCTCAGCGATAGTAACTTCATTTTTGTGGAGAATTGATCGTCCACCAATGGTATCATGAATTCCAGAACGCATGGCATAGCGACCCGTCATCAATACACCACGACTTGGTGAACAATAAGGCGGAGCGTGAAAATTAACAAAATCAACGCCTTGATTTGCCAACGCATCAATACGTGGTGTATTTACAAATTGATGACCGTGACAGCCTAGCTCAAAATAGCTCTGGTTATCCGTAAGAATTAATACGATATTGGGCCGCTGATCCGCACTATAGAGACATGTTGCGGCCACAACCATAGCCACCACAACCGCAATTCGCTTGCTTAACATGTAAAATCTCCAGTACTTATTCCACAGAAAATTGCATATTTGGTTATGAACAAAATGATATTATTGCAGCCCTAAACGATAAACCTCATTGGCATTTGCCCAATAATACCGTTCGCAGGCTGCTTGACCTTTGTCTCTGAAAAATCCATGAACGACGCGTACGAAACTCGCATAATCACCAGATTTTTCTGTGCATGGCCAATTACTGCCATACACCAGACGATTGATGCCAAAGTTTTTCCATAACGCTTCAAGAACCGGGCTATAATAATTGGTCACATGCGGTGCTGGTTGAATGGTGCTGCGCTGATAAAGACCAGATATTTTAACCCAGACATTTTTATTCTCTGCCAGTGTTTGCACTGCCTTTTCCCAATCTGACGACACCGCTTTACCATCCACATTATAGCCAATCATATGATTAGCGACGATGCGTAAGTTCGGTACTGCGCGAGCAACCGCATCGACTTGATTAACGCCTGCTACATCTTGGCCATTGGTCAGCATATCTAATGCTAAACCACTTGTCGCTAATTCTCTTAGATTCTTTAACACCTGTTCATTACTGAAATCAATTGGATTTTTATTACGAGCTCGTAGCCCAACTAAACGCTTATCTTTTTTGAGCTCCATTAATTGTTTAGAAAAATCAGCGCTGGTTAAATCTAAATTTCCAACAAGGCCTATAAATACATCATCGCCAGCAACTAAATCCAGAATCCAGCGATTATCGGACAAGCGTGTACTGGCCTCCACAATTACCACAGCGGTTACACGGGCTGGTATCGCATCCTTTTTATAGCGATCTGGTAAATACGTTTGATACAAAACTTTATCATCTACTGGAGGCCATCCATCAAGCCCTTCAGGTCGCTTCGGGTCATATAAATGTATATGGGTATCGACCATATGTTTGACTTGTGGGACGTCGCCACTGTTCCCAGTACCCGTAGTCGATCGTGGATCGTTATTGCAACCACTCACAGCCAACATGGAGGTAATAATTGTCATGCAGAGCAGAATCTTATGTGCACGTTGGTAGATCTTGTCGTTGTTATTTACTACAAAGCGCATGGTTGGCATCCTTTTCTCATCACAGGTTGTGATTCATTTTCAATTGAGTTCGCCATGATTATCCAACTAATCGTTTGCACCATCGCTTATTTCTACCCAGGAAAAACAGTGCACCACGCATGTAACTTACGAGTAAAACCACTATAAAGCACAAAAAAGCCCATGACAGGAGTCCTGCCATGGGCTTTTCATCCCGCGTCTTACTTATTTATTACTCTTGAGCCAATCTACTAAATTAGCAAATTCCTGTAATGACATGCCTGCGGCAAGGCCTTGTGGCATCATGGATGTTGGTAGTTCATCGCGAGATTTAATGTCTGCATCTTTCAGCTGCGTGACAATGCCAGCAATATTACGCATAGTGACAACCCCATCTAATTCAGACGTAATAAACCCTGAATGTACGGTGCCATCTTTCATCGTGATATTATAACTGCGAAATCCTTGTGAAATACTTGCATTCGGACGCAAGATAGACATGGCAATGTCTTCGCGTGACAGAATACCACCAACTGCACCCATAAACGGTCCTCGTTCTGGCTGTCCTTTTTTCCACGAGTGGCAAGCAATACATCCCTGTCTCATAAATAATGCTTCACCTTTAGACGTATCACCTTTAACCGTATTAAGTGCCGTTATGACGTCCTCTACCGACATTTTACCGACTTGGCCACTTTGATTTAAAATCTTACTCAAATCGACTACTTCTTCTTTCGCTACCGTTTCCGTTTTCATTTTTGCATATTTAGCAGCATCAATTCCTTCTATTTCAACACGATCATACGACATCGCTTTAGCAACAAATGATTTTTGTGCGTCTGAAGCTTTTGCCCAATAGGCTTTTAATGCGCTGGCAACAATCGGAGTTCCCGACCACGGTGTTGGTTTATAATAAGGGCCGCGTGTATCAGGCTTGGTCGACCACCACCATTTCCCGTCGTATGGTATTTCGTCGTTGTGCAGACGAATTAGTGTTTTGAGAATATCACGTTCCGTTTTTGGATCTTTCACACTCGCCAATTTATTTGCTAATACTTTTACTAAGCCGTCATCGTGTATGTAGCGCATGGCCCAATACGCACCCGATGCATTGCTTGAGCCAATCGCATCGACACAGGCTTCAACCGCTTTTAATTTAATGAGTGCCTGTACGGCGATATGTGGGACGATAATATCTTTATTTGGCTTCGCGTGTTCGCCTTCAACATTTTCACCATACGCTGTGGGCATTGCTTTTTTATCCATTTCAAAAGTAATTCCTCCGCCTCCACCGTCAGTATGTCCGAGCGTTGCTTGAAAACGTACAAAATTTTCTTTCTTTGGAAATTTATAGATAATGCGAGCTACAGCGTGCGTGCCAATACCAAATGAAAATGGTTTGCCATTCATTGCTTTGAGCGGTTCTTTACGACAATCTTTATCAACATTCGTACTTCCCCATCCACCTACCGCTTTCGTCCATTTGAGATCAGTTAATTTTGTCTTTGAGCCATCCTTCTTAATTAAATACGGTTCAAAGATTCCGGCATGATCATTGCCATCACCATCGCCACCATCAAGTACGGTGATATGTATTTCTTTCCATCCCGTAATATCAAGATCAACGGTTGCCATATCTTTGTCTTTTAAAACCTGGCTTGCAAAAGCTGATTTTCCACTGCCCTGGTCTTCCTGCTCACCTTCGTCATCTGATCCATCTTTGTCTGGCATGTGTGCAACTGCGATTAAATCTTTTGCCGCTGCTTTATTACCGATGCGCCCTAATGCGACAGCGGCTGCTACTTGTATCCGAGGATTACTACTCTCCTTTAATGCCGCAACAAATGGTGCTATTTCAACTTTTTTATTTTGCGGGATACGATCAGCGATGGCGCGCAATGCCCATTCACGAATAGAAACATCCGCTGACGCCTTTAATAAGTCGGCATTGGCATCATCACCTGCGAGCTGTTTTAAAGTGAAAACCGCAGCGACGCGAGCCTCTAATGATGCGCTCTTTTTATTAATGACTTCTATCAATGCTTTCGCGTCAGCAGCTTTACGATTAACAATTTCTTGTGAAGCATGGAAACGCCAGGTAGCGCTATCTGATTGCAGATATTTAATTAAATCTCCTGCCGACGCTTCTGCTAAATTTGGAAATGGTTTATAGGTCCAGCCTTTTGGCGTGACGCGCACCACATAACCGCCTTTACCACCACCGAAACCCGAGCCTTCCCATGAACAAATATACATGCGGCCCGAGCCATCCACATCAATATCGGTCATTTTACCGACTTTTATATAGTCTTCTTGTTCCTGGGTAAATGAAGCACCGTTGGGGGTAATGCGATGAATATAGATATGACTGCGGCCCCAGTCGCCCATTAACGGCACATTATTATATTTTTCCGGCCATCCGGGTTCTTGGAAAAACATTGAGCCGGTACCGGAGCCACCACCTAAATCGACTAATGCTGGTAAAATTTCATCGGTGTAGCGTTTAAATAATTTTGGATAGCCATATTCGCCTGATTGAATTTCATGTATAAAGCGAATATTCCATCCACCGCCATCATTGGTATTGCCACGTGTGTACACATTCATGAACGGGTCGATAGCGATATCGCAAATATTACGGGTTCCGTGAATATACTCTTCCATTTCTGTGCCATCAGGGCGCACGCGAATAACCCCGCCACCAAGTACGGTTAATTTTGTTCCGTCGGTGCCCTCTGCATCGACGATACCAAAATCGCCCATGGCAATGTAAATCCAGCCATCAATTCCCATGCGAATACCATTTGTTGAATGGTCAACGCCGCGTGAATTATTATAGGTGGGCGCACTAATACCGGTAATTAATGTTTTTGGAGGTCCATCAGCAATGCCGTCTTTATTTTTATCTTCAAGAACGGACACGTAGGCGGTGTCATAGGTTTTTGCATCCTTCCAGGTGGAATGCAAAACGTAGAGTTTATCGCCGACGGCCATTAATCCACGCACCGATTCCATTGGTGCAAAGGTCGTATGCGAATCAGCAACACCATCATTATCTGAATCAATAAACTTTAAAATATAACCGTTGCCTTTACCTTTACCAAGCGAGCCATTTTTATCTATGCCAACAAATACACCGCCATCAGGATGTGCGCTGAGCACGACTGAGCACGCTGCCACTTTATCATCAGCAAACATTTTCCATTCGAGATCATTTGGCACACTGACTGTCGCAGCGGTCAAAGGAAGCGTGAGGGATAGCGCACAGGTAATTTGTGCCACAGTTGGTAAGCGTAGGCGTTTCATAACCGCTTGACGTTGCATAAAATTCCTCCGTTTCATGAAAAAAGGCAAAGAATCAGTGTTATTAATAGGTGAATTAGACGACAATTGTCGTGCTACAGGCTAACGAAACAGAATCGTATTCAACATAAGGTCGCATCGTTAGTAGGCAGTGCTTCACCAACTATTTTGGCACTCTATCTAAGTTAAAAGCTACAATTTGTCGGTCGTAAAACGATGATTTACGCCGCCAAGAGATGTAATGTGTTACCTATTTTACTTTTTGGCTCTAATACCGACAGGTGCAAAATCAGACAGCACAGGCATTTGTATAGTTAGCTGTTAAACTTTTCCGTAACGAGGAATTGTGAGCCGCCTTCATGACTCGTGCCGTTGGCGAGCCGCTAGCGACTAGGTGACTTCAAACAGTCAAAACTTAAATCCTAACAAAGTAGAGATCAGTATGACAAAGCAGACATGAGCTTAACAGAAGAATTGCATATGCATTATGAGCCACGATTGGGAAAACAATTTATAAGTACAACGCCAAAACATATTGTTTCTTTTATAAAAATAACGATTATAGATTTCAGCAATTAAACCGTGAATAGAGACCATGAATAGAGACCATGAATAAATTTACTCCTCTTATAATGTTCATTTTTACTGAAGTGTCGCTGTTACTGTCATATTTCTTAACCTCGTCACATCTCCCTGAAACGGTTGCTACTCATTTCGGCAGCAATGGTGAACCTGATGGTTTTATGTCACATAATGGTTACATCACTTTTATGGTGATATTTACCATTGTTTGTCCGCTCTTTATTCTTGGCGCTGTGCGCATTGGTTTTTTATTTAATAAAAAACCAATAAATGTACCAAATAAACACTATTGGATGGCACCAGAGCAGAAAGAGAACACCATTCGATTTATTAAAGATCATTTGACCAATATGGCTACGATCATGTGTTTATTTTTAGGCTTTATGCATTGGCTCATTATCGAGTCAAATAAACCGACTCCCGCACGTCTTAATAATAGTTATTTACTATGGGGTATTGGCATTTTACTGGTGATCATCCTGATATGGACGGTGTTGTTGTTTACGCGCTTTTTGCGCGTGCCGAAAACATCCTCATAAGTGGCCCGTTATGCGCTTATTGGTCAACAGCGCGTGGTCTTTTTCGTACCAAACATGATTGACGCTTCCCCCTCAGACCGAGGGCTGTACGTTTTCGCTCCGTTCAATCCAACTCATGGCGGCCAGTTATGAAATATAACATAAACCTGATCATCACAGCCATAATCGCCTTTGGTATATACCCACTCGTGAACGGCGCGGACGAGACTGAATACGTCAACGGACTGGATAAAAATGGAAATCCACAAGGTTTTAAAACCTTAGCGCTTGGTGATAAGGCACCCGACTTTTCTTTACTCGGCATTGATGGTAAAACCTATTCATTAGCTAATTTTTCGGAATCAAAAATATTAATGGTTTTGTTTACCTCAAATCACTGCCCAACTTCCCATGCTATTGAAAAACGCTTACAAAAACTGCGTGATGATTTTCGTGATAAAAGTTTTGCTTTAGTCGCTATTAATCCAAATCATCCTGATGGGCTCAACATCGACGAATTAGGCTACGGTGAATTTAATGACTCGTTTGAGCACATGAAGCCCTATGCTGAAAAAAATGGCTGGGACTTCCCGTATATTTACGACGGAGAAACCCAGCAAGTTGCACGTGCCTATGGCTGCCTTGCAACTCCGCATCTGTTTATTTTTGATGAAGAACGTAAATTGCGCTATGCAGGTCGTTTTGATGACTCGCGTTATGCTCCTGAAGAAACCGTTAAATCCCCTGACGCCCGTAATGCGCTCAATGATCTTTTTGCAGATCGACCAGTAGCTGTACCGCTTACAAGACCACACGGTTGCTCGACAAAATGGCGTGAAAAACGTGCTAAACACGCTGTTGTTGAAGCCAGTCGTAAAGAAATTCCCGTAACGATTGAAACTATAAATAGTGAAGGGGTTGCGGCATTACGTACCAATAACGGAGAAAATTATCGTTTTATTAATGTTTGGGCAACGTGGTGCGCGCCCTGTGTACAAGAATTTCCTGACTTAGTTTCGATATCTCACCAATATGACATGCGTAATTTTGAATTTATTAGTATAAGCCTTGATCAACCTGGTGACGTAGAAAAAGTTAAAGAATTCCTTCAGAAAAACGGCGCGGGGGTTACACCACGTAAGGTAAAAATTCTGAAAAAAGAAGGCCGTACGACGAGTCACTATATTTATTCTGGTGCCAGCCAAGATGAGCTCGCTACTAAACTTGATAACGAATGGCCTGGACCAGTACCACATACTATTTTAGTTGCCCCAGGTGGAAAAATTGTCTGGCGTCACAATGGCGTCATTGATCCTGCTGCTGCGCGAACAGCTATTGTGAAAGAATTAGGGGCATTTTTTCAGCCTAAAAAATAGGGTGTTTTTTTCGCGGGCTTTGCCCTCGGGCTCCCACGCTCCTTTGTCGCGACTTTTTATGACGCGCTGCGCTTGCAAAAAATGGGCGGGCGGCGCTCTGCGCCTATTATGCCCGCCCACCGTCACTCGGCGTCCGCTCGCCTATCGGCTCGTGATTGTGCTAACCCGGGAGCGCCGGTGCACTGCCATTAAGCTAAGCAAAATGATAGGGTCGCATTCACATGGAGAACCGGAGGACCGGAGTGGGATATGCTAATAAATTTTTATTAAGCAGGGAAAAATAGGTCCGATTCGCACAGTTACTGCACAGCTATTTAGTGGTCTTCCTCCGGTTCTCTGGTCCTCCATGTGAGAAAAGTCCTTAGCTTAATGGCATTGAGCGCCGGCGGCTCGCCGGCATAAACGCTTACATTCTATAAATATCTGTCCTTATTTCTGCTGCACTTCTCGCGATATTCCCTGTACGCGCACATTGCGAAACTTACCGAGATCATCAAAAGAACCTAAACCGATTTTTCCCCACGACAGTGTTTTATCGTTCGCGGTTAGTACCGGTTGTTCTTGATTATCGACATACACGGCAATGTCGCCAGTTTCGCTATTGCGCACAATTTTAATGTGATGCCAATTATCTTGTTTCCACTCCATACCTTCTGAGCGATAAGCGGTGATGGGTTTTCTATCTGCATTATCGACTATATGAATGTGATGATGTACTTTATCTGCCTTTTGGCCAATATGTGCGTAATAAAATTTATAAGCGTCCATTTTTCCGAAAGCGAAACACAAATCATTATTACCTTTAGTAAATTGAGTTAGTTGCGCTTCACACGTCAGTGTAAAATCCTTCCATTCTTTGCGTTCATACCATGCTAAATTAAAGGGGCTGCGGAAAGTCGGCTTTGCGCCGCTTTGTGCGGTGAGATGTAATTCGCGTGCCTCGCCATCTCCCTGCCATGTCCAGGCGGATTTATTAAACCACGTCCAACCATCTTTTTCTGCAAATATATCAACAAGTGGGCTCGCACCTGGGAGGCAGCAAGGCGCAACCGTAATTTGTGGCGGCGTGTCTGCTGCCATGGTGGGAGTAGCAGTCATAACTACACCGGTGACAACAGTGAGCAACGATACAAAGGTTTTCATGTTCTTAAAATACGATATGCACGCAAACGACTCAAGATGAATATAGCCCTAATAATCTGCTCAGCTATCAAAAAACTGCGCGGATTAGTACGTAAACTACCACTTATCCGCTGACTGTTCCTAAAAGCACAGACCGCCTTTATCATTTCTAAACAATTTCAGACAGTCACTTTAAGGTTTTGATCCACTCCACCATCGCTTTTTGACCTTCTGGAGACAGATTTAAATTTGGCATAGCTGGTGGGAAACCGACCGGCGCTTCAGCAAATGGGTCTGTAATGGCGCGCAATAAATACGCATCGTCCACAGTGACCTCACTTTCTTTACCGTTACCAATCACTTTTTGCTGACGTCCATAAAGGCTCTTAAATGATGGCCCAACTAACCGCGAACCATCAATCGAATGGCACGCTTTACAAATTGCTTCATATTGCGCTTTTGCATACCCCATTGGATCTTTTTCTGGAGAAAAATTATCAACGACTGAGCTTTTTGCTCCGCCACCCTGATGGCGAATCATGGTATACCATGCCGAATTCTTATAGAGCGGAAGCGCGTCAATTTTAATTTCTATGACCCAACCAACATTTTGATTTGAATAATTACCCTCTTTAATAAATGGTGGAGAATTATCGCGAATCCCAGGGATTGTTAAGCGCAGTCTTTTTCCATCAGTGCTCAGTTCTTGCTGAGTGACTGAAAGTTTTTCTGTCCCAAAATTGCGGCCACCATACCCATTGGTTGGAATATAGGTCCATTGTTGAATCGCTAATTGTGCGGCGGCCAGCTGATCTTTCGTAATTGGTTTAAAAAATTCTATTTCCAATCCGCCAACCATATCGCGAATTGCTACCATTTCATTATAATCGTCTGGCACCTCGTCCGGTTTAATAAAAGACAAGCGTTGTAAACCATAGTGCGGCTTCGGCTCTTCATCACCGCGCGGTAAAAATTGCCATAATCCACCGTGCCCAATGTGCCCGATATAAATTTGCTGGTCGGGGCCTTTTACTAAGCGATTAGGTCCAGACGTGAAACCCGTTTTCCCGGCAGGATCATGTCCACCTGAATGTAAAAACACCGCACCCTGCCATATGCCTTCGACTTCCTCTAAAAATATACGATTG
>JAHEDF010000451.1 GCA_024641365.1 Planctomycetota bacterium
GGCAGCCACCATAACCGCTTCTAAGGCAGCCGACCCCAAAACGCGCACTTTCCAGGTCGTTTGTGCATGCAGAGCTGCTGCCCAGGATGGCATCGTTCCGTCTTTATTCAGCATATTGCTCGTTAGCATCAGCAATGACGCAGCATCCGGCTTTGACGATAAAACCTGTATATTACGGCCATTGCATTGTGCGCCGAGTCCTTGTGCAGCGCAAAATAATTGATCACGCATGACATCATAAACGACACCTAATACGGGAAATCCCTCATTTAAAAGTCCAATACAAACGGCGACATTTCCTAATCCAGCAACAAAATTATTCGTCCCATCTATCGGGTCGACAATCCACACACGTTGGCCTGAACGAGGCTGCGTAAACGTTATTCCAGTTCCTGCATCATTTTCTTCGCCGAGAAATCCATCATCGGGAAATCGAGCAGATAGAGCCGCCACAATATGCCGCTGACTATTGCGATCGACTGCAGTCACCGCTTCATCACCTTGTTTGGTTAATCGTTCAGCACGTCCGAGATGTTCACGCACAATCGCTCCGGCGGAGCGCGCTAATGCACAGGCAAAATCAAGATCATCACGCATGGTGTCACCTTGTTGGCAAGCAGTCGCTGTCCAGATGCAGTTAACTGTTAGGATGCGCGGGCAACTTTTTTACCTAACACATCTTTCAAAAATTGTCCGGTGTAACTTCCTTTCACTTTCGCAATCTGTTCTGGAGTACCCTCTGCAATTAATTGTCCACCACGCATGCCGCCTTCGGGACCAAGGTCGAGAATCCAATCAGCGGTTTTTATAATGTCGAGATTATGCTCAATAACGACGACGGTGTTCCCTGCTTCGACTAAACGTGCCAACACTTCTAATAATTTACGAACGTCTTCAAAATGAAGTCCGGTACTTGGCTCATCAAGAATATAGAGCGTATTACCTGTTGATCGTTTTGCTAATTCGCGGCTCAATTTTATCCGCTGTGCTTCACCGCCAGATAACGTCGTCGCGGATTGTCCTAGGCGAATGTAATCAAGACCAACGTCAACCATTGTTTGTAAAACACGGGTAACCGGCTGGTGAACTGAAAAATGATTAATCGCTTCTCGTACCGACATATTCAGCACATCGGCAATATGCTTATGTTTGTACATAACGCGCAATGTTTGTTCATTGAAACGTTTACTATGACAAATTTCGCATGGCACATAAACATCAGCTAAGAAGTGCATTTCAACTTTTTTAACGCCATCGCCCTCACAGGCTTCGCAACGTCCGCCTTTCACATTAAAACTAAATCGCGATTGATTATAACCATATAACTTTGACTCACGCGTTTCGGCAAAAATTCCACGGATGTGGTCCCATACTTTGGTATAGGTTGCAGGATTTGAACGGGGTGTGCGACCAATTGGTTGCTGATCGATAGCGATGACTTTATCGATATATTCAAGACCGGTTATACGTTTATGCGGACCGACTTCATTAGTTGCATTGTTAAAATGATTGCCGAGTGCGGGATATAAAATGTGATTTAAAAATGACGATTTCCCAGCACCGCTGACACCCGTAATGCAGGTAAATGTTCCCAGGGGAATTCCTAAGGTGAGGTCACGTAAATTATTTGCTTTTGCACCTTCAACCACCAAGTGCTTGCCTGTGCCAGCGCGACGTGCTGACGGAACAGCGATATGCTTGCGACCAGATAAATAATCACCTGTAATAGAACCTTTACGTTTTAAAATACCGGAAACATTTCCGCTGTAGACAATTTCGCCGCCTAATTCACCAGCACCTGGACCAAAATCTACCACATGATCTGCCGCACGTATGGTGTCTTCATCGTGTTCAACAACCAGTACCGAATTACCAATATCACGCAGATGCTTAAGCGTTTCAATCAAGCGCACATTATCACGTTGATGTAAACCAATACTGGGTTCATCAAGGACATATAACACACCAGTTAATTCAGAGCCAATTTGGCTTGCTAAACGAATGCGTTGCGCTTCACCACCTGATAATGTCGGCCCCGAACGATCTAAAGTTAAATAATCTAGACCAACATTAATTAAAAAGCGCAAACGGGCTTGTACTTCCTTTAAGACACCAGCAGCAACCGTGGCATGACTACCGCTTAATTTAATATGCGTAAAAAAGTCGTATGCTTGCCCAATTGTTAAGTGACAAACATCAGCCAAGGATTGATCGGCCACCTTTACGGCGGCAGAGGTTGATTTAATACGTGTGCCATTACACACGTCACAACCATGCGACGAAAAGTATTGCCCTAATTTATTCCGTCGCCAATCGCTATCTGCTTCTTTCATGGTGCGTTCTAGCCATGGAATAACACCGTCAAATTTTGTATTAAAAGTTCCTGCACCATTAGTGGTGGTCCAATTAACGGCAACGCGCTCATTGTGACCATATAAAACGAGTTGTTTGTGTTTATCGCTCAGTTTACTCCAGGGCTTTTTGAGGTCGACCTTAAGTTTAGTTAATAATTCGCGTCGATATTCCACATGCCAGGCTTGGCGGTCTTCATCACCCAATTCACCCCAGGCAGCAATCGCCCCATCGTTAATAGATAATGCTGGGTTAATGAGTTTCTGTAAATCAACACTGGTTTTTGCTCCTAGTCCATTACATGCCGTACAGGCCCCAAGCGGCGAATTAAATGAAAAACTATTTGGCTCTAAATCAGGAAAGCTGGTGTCGCAGTGATGGCAATATAAGTGCTCAGAGAAAAATAAATCAGAAGAGGGGGCCGCTGCTTCCGCTTTAACTTTCTTTGCTGACATAGCAGCAGCAGGCGCGTCAGCGAAAGCAACCAACATTTTTCCATCACCTTCACGCAATGCCGTTTCAACACTGTCGGCTAAACGTTGACGGATACCATCTTTTATCACTAAGCGATCGACTACAATTTCGATACGATGTTTAACTTTTTTGTTTAATTGTGGACCTTCATTTGGTTGATCCAAAAGAAATTCTTTACCGTCAACACGGACACGGGTGAACCCTGATTTTTTTGCACGATCTAAAACGTCCTGGTGCTCACCTTTACGATCACTGACTTTAGGCGCCAACAATAATATACGACTATTGGCAGGTAACTCCATGATGCCATCAACTATTTCATCTAAGGAACGCTTACCAACGACAGCACTACAGGAGTGACAATGCTGTACGCCAATGCGAGCCCACAACACACGCAAATAATCTAAAATTTCTGTAATAGTGCCAACTGTCGAGCGCGGGTTTTTCGAGGCAGATTTTTGTTCAATAGCAATCGTAGGCGACAAACCACGAATCGATTCATATTTCGGTTTTTCTAATTGGCCCAAAAATTGCCGCGCATAGGCAGACAATGATTCAACATAGCGGCGTTGTCCTTCGGCATAAATAGTATCAAACGCCATGGATGATTTACCGCTTCCCGATGGACCAGTAAATACGACCAATTTCTTTTTGGGAATATCAAGATTAATACATTTTAAATTATGTTCTTCTGCACCGTGGACGGCAATGTGATCAAGCTCGCTCATGAGACCCTTTCAAACGCATGTAGCTGATCGTGGCCACAGCGGTCTGCTAGCCAATCACACGATCACAGGGTGCAAG
>JAHEDF010000452.1 GCA_024641365.1 Planctomycetota bacterium
CAGTTTCTTCTAATTTTTGGTGATCGATGCCAGCAGCAGTTACGTGCGCGACTAAATTAACCGAGCCTAAATTACAGACAGCGATTTCTTCGCGATTAGTATTGAGGGTAATTTCGGTGCAGAGATTACTGCTGTGGACCACGCCCATGTGCTGTTGGGGGCTGCGTAAATTGCAGGGATCTTTGAAAGTGATCCACGGATGGCCGGTTTCGAATACCATGCCCAACATTTTGCGCCATAATTGTAAGGCGTTGACCTTTTTGAATAAGGTAATGTTGCCAGCGGCGACTTCTTTTTCGGCGGCTTCATAAGCAGCGCGGAATTCATTGCCGTATTTATCGTGTAAATCAGGCACATCGTTGGGACTAAATAAGGTCCACTCTTCATTCGCTTCCACACGTTCCATGAACAAATCTGGAATCCAGTTAGCGGTATTCATGTCGTGGGTCCGACGACGATCATCACCAGTATTTTTGCGCAGATCTAAAAATTCTTCGACATCTAAATGCCAGGTTTCTAAATAGGCACAAATAGCACCTTTGCGTTTGCCACCTTGATTAACCGCAACCGCAACGTCGTTCGCCACTTTCATGAAGGGGATAACGCCTTGGGATTTGCCGTTGGTGCCTTTGATGTGACTGCCGAGTGCGCGCACTGGCGTCCAGTCATTGCCTAAGCCGCCCGAGAATTTCGAGAGCATCGCGTCATCGCGCAAAGCTTTGAAAATATCGCCGAGGTCATCTTGAATGGTGGTGAGGAAGCACGACGACAATTGTGGACTGGTGCAACCAGCATTAAACAAGGTTGGCGTCGAGGACACAAAACGAAAACTCGATAATTGTTCATAGAAACTAATCGCCACCGCTTCACGATCCGTTTCGCGAATTGCCAAGCCCATTGCGACGCGCATCCAGAAAGCTTGTGGTAATTCAATACGGCGACTATCGATATGTAAGAAATAACGGTCGGCTAAAATTTGCAGACCTAAAAATTGGAACTGATTATCGCGTTCTAAATCACAGGCTTTGGCAATGCGGCCTAAATCAAAATTAGCTAATTCGCGATCTAATAAACCGGCTTCAATGCCAGCGTGCACGTAATTACGGAAATATTCTTCCCATCCTTGAGCTAATTCGGCTTGCGTGGTGGGACGGCCAAGTGCTTGTTCACGAACGGTGTCGAGCAATAAACGGGCGGCTGCGTAGGTGTAATTTGGCTCTTCTTCTAAACGCATGCGCGCCGCCATGATCGGCGCTTGCAATAATTCTTTGTAGGGAACGCCGTCAAATAAACTGGCGAGGGTATCTGTCAGTAAGAGGTCAGCGCTGACGCCTTCTAAATTAACACAGGCTTCGCCGATCACGCGCACTAAACGGTCGTGGTCGAGCGGACGCTTCACGCCATCTGCGTGGGTCACGGAAATGCTTGGCACTTCAACGGCTGGTTTTTTCTTCGCAGCGACAGTCGAGGTTGAGCGTGCTTGGCGACGTGCTTCGCGGTAGAGCACGAAACGACGCGCAGCTTCATGCTGGCTCGCACGCATCATCGCTAATTCGGCTTGGTCTTGAATTTCTTCAATATCAAATGAACCGCCTTCAGGGCGACGTGCGGTTAATTGTTCGCACACTTGGCGAGTTAATAACGCGGCTAAATCACGATTACGCGCTGACAACGCGTCGCCGCCTTCGGCTGCTAATAAGGCCTTGGCTAAAGCGCGGGCAATTCGCTCCGGCTGAAAAGGTCGCAGATCGCCATCACGACTACGCACACGATGCTGAGCAAACAAGGCTGGGTCGAGGTCTGAAATGGGGTTTTGGATAGCGGGTGCGGAAGCGGTCTGAGCGGGCATGTGGAACGATCCGATGACGGGGTGACGGGATGTAGAAACTTATCGCTGTAAGTGCGCGTCCTTGGTTGTAAGCAGTCTGAGTACTGGTGGCTCAAGATGCGGCCAAGGGGGTGAGGCTTATACTAGATTTAGTAGAGTCACAAGCGGCAACATACAGCAGATAGATGCTGACCGATGCATCAGATTGACTGAACATATAGTTCTTTTTGACAATCGTAGGCGCCGGCATGCCGATTTATACAACCGGTTGTGGTTTCTCAACATAAAACCACCGCCTATAGGGTTCGTAGCAAACACATGATGTGACACATCGGCGACATTTGGCAAAAAACACCGATTAGAGCTAAAACGATGGGTTTAGTTATATAACTTATGACTAATTAGGCGCCTAATAATAACTATACTTTGTCGTCATAAATCCTTGTCACTCCGTTGGCACCTGGGGTAAAGGTTCTACATCGCGTTGAGGGTTAAAATCTATCCAATCGCATCAAATAGCTCACTCCACGCCCTATTTGCAACATCTGCTCCCTGTCCAAAAAGTAACATTTGATGCATTTATTATATGACAGGTATTACCATTACATGGCCAATGGTTTTTATGAATAAATAGCAATTAATATATTTATTAAATGTTTTTCAGGAATTAATTATTTAAAAGAAATAATTAATTTAAAGGTGGATTTAGGATTTAGAGTTTAGGATTTAGGTTAAAGGTCATAATTTAATAGTTTATTTTAATTCTATACAATATTGAATCCCAACGGGATAACGTAACAAAGCCCAGGGTTGCGCAAAGCGCTACCCTGGGGGAATTATATGATAAATAATCAACCCCAACCGGGCTGTGTCACGCATATTAATCCCACACATAACGTTCATCCCAATCTGAACCATGCTTCTTTAAAAATAATCGTAATTCATCTTGAAACGTTATCTGCTTATGATGGGCTTCTTGGTTTTCGATATATAAGAGGATTTGATTTAAGTCTGAATTACTGAATGAGAAAACACCGTAACCCCGTTGCCATGAGAAATTATGTAAAATTGGCCTTTGTTGTTTTAACCATTTTGACGATCCTGATTTAATCTTTTCTACTAATTCAGCGACAGTGATGGTTCGTGATAATTCTACCGCTAGATGCACATGATCTTCTACACCCCCTATGCGATAACAGTTACAACCAAGTTTTTTTAATGTGGTTGCCATGTATGCATACAGCGATGGCCGTATTGAGTCGTCGAGGACCGGTGCGCGGTCTTTGGTGCTAAATACGACATGAATTAAAATTGATGATAAAGATTGCGGCATAGCCTGCATTTTAAAAGAACGATGCCAGCTTGCAAATAGCAAAATAAATTAGCGTATTAGGTTTTATTTGTATAAGAGCGCCAACGGCGCGGCATATATGAGCCTAGGGTGAAGCCCTAGGATTGGGAAACGCCCTAGGTATCGAGAATTTGATAGAAAATGAGGGCTGAAGGCCCGACATATGTTTCCTATATGTCGGGCCTTCAGCCCTCATTTTGTGTTTGGGAATTTTACACCTAGGGCTGCGCCCTAGGCTCATATATGTCGCGCCGTTGGCGCTTTTTTTTCGAGGGCTCTGCCCTCGCGCTCCCACGGACTTTGTCGTGGTTTTTATTTCACCACTACGTGGCAAAATAAATGGGCGGATCGGCTGCGCCGATTATATCCGCCCACCACCACTCGGCGTCCGGGCGCGAACGGCGAACGGCGAACGGCGAACGGCGAACGGCGAACGGCGAACGGCGA
>JAHEDF010000047.1:0-7206 GCA_024641365.1 Planctomycetota bacterium
GATTGGGACAAGAAGCGGGTGCCAAATTAGGTGGGGCATTACTGGCTGATAGCTTATCACAACCAGGTACAGTTGGCGATAGTTACATAGGCATGTTTATGCATAATACGCGGACTATAGTCGCTGCGCTACAATAAGCCTTAAAACCGCTCAGTCCAATCGCCGCGTTGAATAAAGCCGCCGATTGATGTGACGTGTCCTTGGTCACCAACAATATGCATGTCTTCAATAGTTAAGTGTTCACCTGAACGAAGTAAGCCGATATACAGTTCAAAACCATCATGTTGATTGTTCGGTTCTTGAATTGAAATAGGTTTTGAGGCAGTAAATCCGTAATGAGGTAAAAGATTCGGCGTAATTTGAGCATGCGGCGCATGGACGACGATGCGGACCGGGCTTTCAAAATCGATAAAATCACTGTCACCCGGATTGCTGACAATAAGCGCATAATGATTATTGCCGAGTGGTTCCAAGCGCGCCGTTATGCGTGGATTACTTACATTATTTTTAGCGGCAGCCAAAACTTGAGGAATGCTAAGTGAATGTGTCGATTCACGACCAGGTAAACGAAATAATAATACGCCGTCACAATGTTGTGGTTTGAAATTTCGAATAACTGCAAATTCGTTGGCTAAACCTTGTGGGGTCGTGCTGGCGAAGACGACTTGTTGCCCAGCTTTAAAATTATGTCCCCCAGCTTTTACTGCTTGTGGGAAACGAATATAAATAATATTTTCGTAATTATGAACAACTTTTGTGGTGATCCCGCCAGCAGTGAGCGCTTGTTCTGGCGATAAGGAGATGGCAGGTTTTAATAAGGTACCGTCACTATCATAGAAACTGCATTGTTCATAGGTAGGCAGCCCAATTCGATATGGTCGACCAACGGCATCTAATTTCGCAAGCGCAGTCGCTAAATCTTGTGCACCAAGGAGTGGTGTCGATCCGTGCGGATCTAATGGGACATAGGTATTATAAAATTGTGGAGCAACCAAATCGACAACATGCATTAATTCAGTTAGATGTTCACTGTGAATCCAATCGACTAACATGGTGATAGATAAATGAATATCTGCAGGCAATGCTCGTCGTATATCTTTCAGGAAAGTGATATAAGCGGCTAATTTTTTGGTAGGGACATCACAATCTAATTGTAAACCAATTGTCACCGTTGTGCGATTTCGTTCCCAGCCTTGTAATATTGTAGACATTAACTCAGGAGGAACGTCACTATCAATACGTTTAGCGAATGCAGCATCAATGCGAACAACTAAATATTGTTGTTTTCCCGGAATAGGAGCAGATGGGCGTCCTTCTGGTTCCCATTGAGGAACGCCTTCAACATTGCGAATAAATCCACATAATGAAAAAACATAGCGACTACCAAGTTTATTTAATGTATCTATTTCGTCTGTGGTTAAAACCCGATTGGCTCCCCAATCCCAATAATCAATAGGAAAACCAGCAACCGGGATAATTGCTTTATCATCGTTAAAGCGCGGCCACATGCCGGTAATTGCTATTGAAAGCGTACTGGCCACTAAAATAGCCAGTATGCCGGTCATGCGCCGGGTCGTATCGGAGGCGTGCTCTTCGCAGTAGTTAGAATCGTCGCTCGAGTCGTCAGCCATTGGTGACGTGTTGTGTAGCGATCATGAGAGCTGTTCCAATGGGTCGCCGTAACCGAGTACCACCAATGTGCAGGCTTCAACGACATGTAAACCGCGTTCGCGTGCGACGCTAGCTAATGGTTCGCCATCAGCACCCGGATTTAACCACAGCACCTGTGGTTTACAGGCAATAATATCGTCGAGCATAGCAAGTCCGGCGGTCGGATTGATATACATACAAACAATTGTTGGCGTTCCGGGTAAGTGTCGTAAATCCGCATAAACTGGACATCCAGCAATGGTGCCACCTGCGGGATGCACTGGCCATACCGTATAATGTCGATCTAAATAACGAAGAATAGCTTGATGACTATAGCGTTCAGGTTTGGAAGACGCGCCGACAATTGCGACGGTGCGTGGAGTTTGCGGTGTGATATCTGGCATTATAAAACCACGTGTATGGGTATGCGATAATCGGTTCTTGCTGCACTGAATGATGGTTGCGAGCATCATGTGATGCCACGGACGGCAAGTATCCAGGAGAACACGGATGTCAGATGACCTGATGCATGAACTATCCACATGGCTGGCTGGCCTAGAAAAAGCGAGTATTTTTCCAGGTCGCTTGCGAATTTTTTGTGATGAACGGTGTGCCGGTATCTTATCGGAACACGAGCGTAACATATCCGATTGGCAAGGAGCAACTGGTGGTTGTTTATTAGCAGCCGCCTGTGGAGCAGCTTTAGTTGAAGAAAAACGTCAAGGCTATGTTGTTGTCATTTTACCACGTGCGGCATTACAGGAAACAAATGTGCGAGTTGCTGCACAAATGGCGATTCGATTATCGTTAACTGTGCTGACTGTCATAATTGTTGGCGGAGATTCATCAGACAGTGACTGGTTTATTACCGCGGGATGGCGACGTGCTGGTGCTGGACCGGTAGTCAAACATGCGCAGTCGCCAGTAATTAATCAGCGTGTGTCGCACCCGCATTTCTCTCTTGATCATCAACCAGTCCATTTGCCGATATTAATGCCTGGCGCTATTCCATCATGGCCAGTCGATAATTTAAGTAATCCTTTATCATTAATGACAGACTGGTTGTCGTGGTTAAAGGTGCGAGAACCGCTATTGATAGTAGCAGATTTGTCCGCGCCGTGGCAAAGCATTTCGCCGCATGAAATGCTGCTTGCCACATTAGCACAATATGCGTGCGAAGGTAATCGTGTGTGTTGGCGCGTACCAACTGGAATTTCTATAAAAAATTGGCTTGAGGTCATGTATGAAATTGGCAGACGAGGCATAGCAGTTAAATTATTTATATCAGTTATTGATCTACCAAGTCGTCCGCAATTAGCAGCTTTAGTCGGTTGGTGGGTTATGGTGCCAAATGATGTCGGAGAAGCGGCGGCGATGTTAGCCCATGCATTAGAAAGTGAAGATCCGGTGTTATTGGCTTTGCCACCTGTTGCATTAAATGATTTAGAACCGTGGCCACTCGAAAAAGCATATACTTTAGGAACGGGTCGGTGGTTACGGCGTGGACGTGGACCAATTATTGTCTGTGATTATCATACCAGTTCTGCAGCGTCGCAAGCAGCCGCAGAATTAACCAGTAATGATGTGAGTGTATTTATTTGCTCAAGTTTATTACCGTTACCAATTGGTGATTTAGATCAGGTAGCGTTAGCGCCAATTTTTGCGTGCGGTAATGACTTAGGCGTTGGATTAAAATCGGCACTCATCGGTCATGATCGAAAAGTCACCATTGTTGACGATGGTACGAATCCACAAGCCATAGTCGACATGGTACGAAAACAAGGCCACGGAAAAAAATAATGCAGACGAAATAGCTGTAAGTGGCTTATTGCGAGGTGTCTGGTTGGTTAGATTGCGGTTGTTGTTCAATCCATACTTCCAACCAGGTACTAATTTGTTCGCCAGCAATGATAGCGGCAGATTCTAATGCTGCTGCCTCGTTATTTAATCCACTGCTATAAGCGGTCGCGCTCCAATTACTGACTGCATTGCCGTAACGTGAGGTAATCAAAACCTGACCGTGTAAATTAATATTCCAACGTGTAGCGATACCACGCGTATCATTACCAGACGCAAAGATATCTTCTTTATCAATAGTTATCTGCAAGCGCGCCGAGCCACTAGGGCTCACTTCCCAACCTAATTTATTTTCAATGGCGTCGCCAATTTCTTTCTGTAAGTAAGCTTGCGCGCGCACTGCACTTGTCGCATTTTTAGTTATAGTAATGCGAATTGGTTCGCCTAATGGCCGCACACCTGCCATACGATAGGAACACTGTGACAGTAATAAAATGGCAACAATGCCTATTAACAATAAGAGCCAACGATTCATGGGGAAATAGGTGTAGCAGGAAGGGGCAGCGGAGCACCGAGTTCGTTTTCAGTCGGTAAAGGTAGTTCTGCTAATTCACGCTGTGCTGCACGACCAGCGTCAGAACTACTGTCACGACGAATAACTTCTCGGTAATAAAAACGTGACGCAGGAAGCCACAACCCATCATTTTTTCCTTTTGGGGTCGCTAACCACCCCAAGCCAAATGTCACACGATCTCTATACCAACGAGCTACTGCTAAATCTCGTGCTTGAATCCAACTTCGAATTCGTTTTCGATAGGCTTCAACTAATTTAATTTTTTCGGGATCGCCATTGGCTTCGATTTCTGCCTGATCTATCACCGCAGAAGCACTAATTAAAACCCCTACATCAAAATGTTCACCACGGTAGGAGACGAGATAACTAAGTGCTCGTTCGCATAGTGCCGTAAACACCAAGGGATGAACTGGGTAATTTTCACAAAATTTTTCATATTCACGACGAGCAAAGAAAATAAGATCGCGGTCACCGCTTCTTAGTAACGCACGACCAAGACCAATTGCAGCACGCGGCGCTATATCAACACGGTCACCGTGGCGTTCCATGAAACGAAATAAACGATTTAATTGACTTGATGAAGCCGAACTGCTGAGGCGAATTACTTGGCGCGGATCTTCTGCGTCTAAATTTATGGAGGCTATAAAATTTTGCGCGCGCTCAGCGGCATCCATTGCTTCTAACATGGTTGCTGGCATGCCATCATACCCAGGAATATAATACCATAATTCGTAGAGGCGATTATGCATGTCTGAAAGATTTCCACGACGGGCATTCGCGATTACTTGAATGGCTAATAAATCACCGGCTGCTTTCGTATAAGGGAAATTACCGAAACCATCTGATCCCAACCACGCAGCGCGACGTTCTTTAGAAGGATTTACAACCCACCATTGTGGCGCAGCCCAATGCCACGCACTTTCTAATGGTTGTGGGTCTCCAGTTTCTAAAAGGAGTCGCGCTTGGCGGGCATATTCAGCAGCAGTATTTTCATCAGCTTCACTAACCAAGGCATTAATGCGCTCTAAGCGGTAGGTGGCGGCTTTTTCTTGCACTCGTGTGACAAAACGCGTTTCAATTTCATCATCAGAGGCGCCGGCACCAGGATTTTGATTTGCGACATCTACCCCATGCACGGATATCATGCTCCAATTGCACAACAACAAACAGAAGAGGAAGCGTAGTTTATATCCGATTGACCGCAGCATGAGCGGCAGTCTGGTCGCTGTGCTTGCGGTGCAATGTGGAAAGCCCTTTGTGGCTATCGGTTAGGTCCCGTGATGCGCCTGTGACATTGTAGCATAAAGTATTTCGCTTCACCGTGCGAAGGCGTAAAATTATATAATTAATTGACCAGTAATACCTTACGTGAATTCTCCTTGGTTATTTAGTGGCAATACACGTGTAGTCATGTTTGACTAATAATTGCTATAGCGTTTCTGCATCCAAGTAGGCAGAAAAGGTAAATAACGGCCATTATCGACTCTAAGAATAGAGAACCGACTCTAAGTCCAGGTCAAAGTTTTCTGCAAACCACTTATAATTAGCGAAAGAAAAGCGGTAATTACAGCAAATTTGGCCATACCAAAACCATGAGAAGAGAATGATCACTCTTTTAGCACATGTATAACACCACTTGGAGATCAGCGATCTGGCCGCGCCTAAAAAGCTCGCATCTCAGCAATTTGCAGCAAATGGTGCAGATTTGATGGCTTTGCATTGTGTGTGAATAATGCACTGAGTCGGACCGGCTCTGCACAGTGAGTACCGCCTTGCATGACAATTCCCGTTGGGACATACTCAAACGACGATCCGCCTTGGGAGAAGCAACGTGGCTACTAAGCTAAAATTTAATTATATTGCTCGTGATGCCTCAGGCCGTGAGCTCAAAGGTAACATTGAGGCCGAATCGGAAGCAGAAGCCACTGGCCGTCTGCGCCAACAACAATTGAACATTGTTAAGCTGACCAAAGCAGGTGGCGGCATTAATTGGAGTGGTGACTTATTTGGCGCGGCTTCCGCTCCTCGTAAAGCAAGTACGGCAGAACTGTGTTTATTTACTCGTCAATTGGCGACCATGATTGGTGCTGGTATTCCGTTATTAGAATCGTTTGAAATTCTTGCGGAGCAAACGCTAGATCAAAACAAAGGTTTTGGCATGGGTTTGCAAGAATGTGCTGACTTGGTGCGTGGCGGTACTGAAATTAGTGAATCGATGACTAAATTTCCGAAAATGTTTCCGGAAATTTATATCAACATGGTGAAAGCGGGCGAGGCTTCCGGCCAACTTGATATTATTCTCAATCGTTTAGCGGAATTCTTAGAAGCAAGTGAATCGTTAAAACGCGAAATTAAGTCGGCGATGACTTACCCGGTAATATCACTTATATTAATTTTTGGCATTACCGGGTATTTGCTCATAGGCGTTGTGCCGAAATTTAAAACTATGTTTGATTCATTGGGCGGAGAACTTCCAGCTATTACGCAATATGTGCTTGCAGTATCAAATTGGCTAACGGCAAATGTTTTAACCGTTTTTATAATGTTAATTGTTCTGGTAATAGGCTATAAATTTTCAATGCGCACGTACCAAGGTCAGAAAATTAGAGACACCATTTGGTTAAAATTACCGGTGTTTGGCCCGTTGTTCCAAAAAGTGGCAATTAGTCGATTTGCACGTACCTTCGGCACCTTGCTGTCATCTGGTGTGCCTTTGTTGGGTGCGTTGGAAATTGTGGCGTCAACAGCAGGCAATCGCGTTATCGAAGAGACCTTAGTCGAAACACGAGAAACGGTGCGTCGCGGGGAACCATTGACGTTACACTTAGCAACGTCGTGGGTATTTCCACCGATGGTGGTAAAAATGATTGGAATTGGTGAAAAATCTGGTGCGCTAGAAACGTTGCTGTCAAAGATTTCAGACTTCTACGATGAACAAGTGCATGCCACCGTTAAATCGCTCACCAGTTTAATTGAACCATTTATGTTGATGATCATGGGTGCGGTGGTGGGTATTATTGTGCTTGCGATTTTCTACCCGATTCTGCAATTGCAAAGTGCTGTGCGCGGTAGTTAGTGTGCGCGGAAAGTGCCGAAAAATTATTAACGGCATTTCGAATGACGCAAACAAACCCCAGGCACTTATGTGCCTGGGGTTTGTTGTGTTAGCAGCATTTATGTTCAAG
>JAHEDF010000047.1:7240-13693 GCA_024641365.1 Planctomycetota bacterium
TGGTCATCAACGGCTTATTCGTCGTAAAGACGTACGAACACAGGCTCGGCAAGTCAGCTTGGTGCGCTTATTATTAATTACTATTGGCTTTGCAATTTTAATGATTGTAACGCAGGGGCGTCAAGCAGAGTTAGTAGAGCCCGCAGCGTCACATTTAAAAACTTTATTAATAGTTACCACGATCATAGCGGTGGTGTTATTTTCCACCTTATGGCTAGCGCGGTGGCGGTGGCAGTTAGCGCTGCACTTAGTTTTCGATTTAGTATGGATTGGTTTTTTATTATTTTATAGTGGTGGGGTTGCTTCACCTGGGGTTGTGTCGTTATTTGCAGTGGTGTTAGTCGGCACCTTAGTGTTACCTGGTGTTATTCCATTTGTGTTACCGGCCGTTTCGAGTTTAGTACTTGCTGTCGTTGCCAGTATGTATCTAGCTGGCCATGCGCCATTTGCTGATGCATTTATTGAAGCAAATCCACATTTAATACAAACGGATCGCATACTCGGTGTCTTAGCAACCCAAGTCGGAGCACTCTTTTTAGTCGATTTATTGGGGCAATTATTGGCTCGGCGAATTCGCGAGCAGCGTATATTTACCGGTGAAGTATTAGACCGGCTAGGTGAGGGTGTGCTGGCAGTCGATCGTGCTGGCACAATCGCCTATGCCAATGCTGAAGCCATGCGTTTATTGAAATTATCGGGTTCTATTGAAGGGGCTCCTGTCCAACAATTATTAACGAATCCAGTACAAGCACCTGTATTGGAGATGCTTATTGGTGATCGATGTCCAAGTTTAGAACGCTTTGAAACGCAAAATGGTCAACAACTTGTTTTACGTGTCACTGAATTATTGGATCGCAATGAACAACCACTTGGTCGTACATTAATTATCGCAGACGAAACACGATTGCGTATGTTGGAAGATAGCGCTCATCGTTCTCAACATTTAGCAGCGCTTGGTGAAATGGCCGCAGGGATTGCTCATGAAGTAAGAAATCCATTAACGAGTTTGCGCGGTTGTGCGCAAGAACTCGCAGAAATGGCGAAGGAAGCACAACAGCCAGATGCTGCCAGCTTAGCGGCTATCATGGTTGACGAAGCTGATCGGCTTGCGCGTATTGTCGAAGATTTTTTAGCATTGTCACGATTGCGAGCGCCTGAGCGTGAGGCTATAGATCTGCACAATATTATTACTGAAGTTGAACATCTGACGAAACAGCGTCGCGATTTATCAAAAGAATTACGACTAGAATTTTCATTTGCAGAAGGCATTGGCTCAGTAATGGCCGATGAAGGTCAGTTACGCCAAGTGCTTATTAATATTATCAACAATGCGATAGATGCCGTAGCGGACACAACATCGCCATCTATTTTCGTAAAGGTGTTACCGACAGCTGCAGGAGATCCGCTCGAAGGGCCGGGTGTCAATATCTGTGTAACGGACAATGGCTGTGGTATATCAGAAGATCAACGCGAACGTATTTTCACTCCTTTTTATAGTACGAAGGCGCAGGGAACCGGCCTCGGTTTAAGTTTAGTGCAGCGCATTATTCGTGAGCATGATGGATTTGTTAAACTGACCAGTGACGTAGGAAAAGGAACAACAGTGAGCATAATATTGCCAACACATTCACATACGCGCGTGTTTAAACGTGCTCTCGGCGGTGGCTGAGGGTGCTATTTCAAGTATGTTACGACTGTTGTAAGGATAAGAAGCAGCCTGAGACATGAGTTGCAGGATCTGAACAGTCAGCGACAACCACACGACATGACCGCTAAAAGACCCATTACGCATAAAGACATCGCGCGCCAATTAGGCATCTCCCAGTCAACGGTGTCGCGTGCTCTGGATCCTGCCCATCGTCATTTAATTAGCGCAGCGGTCGTTGAAAAAGTGCAAAAATTGTCTGAGGAATCGGGATTTCAGGGAAATGTGTTGGCAAGGCGCTTGCGTAATCGACGTACAGAAACAATTACTTTGGTCATGCCCGAGGCGATTTTTGAAGCGCCAAAAAATGTAGATTTTGAAATAGGTAATCACTTATTGCCGTGGCGACAAGTAATTGGGCATATGCGTTCTGCACAAGCAGCAGGCTATGATGTCAAATTAGTGCCAAAAATGGACAACAGCGATATGGATTATGATAAAATTTTAGCACATGTTGGGTTTCCGCATTCGGATGGAGTTGTTTTTTGTGGACACACAACGGTGCCAAATAATTTATCGGTACTAAAAAATCGTGGTGTTCCCTATGTCATAACATCGGCCTTCCCAATTGCAGGTATGCATCCACTCGTTTCAGTCGATCAACAGCCAGGTATAATTGCAGCATTAAATTATTTATTTGAACATGGTCATCAGAAAATAGCTTGTTTGGCATTTGCAGAGGATTTTACCACCAGGCCAGTTTGGGGATCACGTTATCAAACCTGGAAAGAAACCATGGAACGACGTGGTTACTATAAACCAGATTTATTAATACAGTGTCCGACAGAACGCGGTTTGCGCGATCTATTAGCAAAATCTGCACATAATTTACCATTTACGGCGGTGTTCTGTTCCAATGATATTGCCGCTCATCGATTGGTAAAAGAATTACAAAATCTCAACGTTAAAGTACCGCAAGATGTCGCTGTCGTTGGTTTTGATAATAATATTTTATTTCACAACGTCAGTCCACGTTTAAGCACCATAGATTTACCATTTGAGGCAATGGGGCGTCGAGCAAGTGAAGGTTTGATTAACGTCATTGAAGGACGTGAGGGCATTGTTGGACAGGTTTTATTGCCAACCACGTTTGAGCACAACCAAACAACCTGATTCTAATTTCCGATCAAAGTTGTCCAAATAGAGTTTATTAGTTTTATCCGCAGTAGACAAAATATTCCATAAAACCTCAGACGGAGTTCATATCCTAGCAGGCTGCTGAAAAGTAGCCTGCGGGGGTTGAAGGGGGCCGTCTGGCCCCCTTCGGTTAAGAGTCTGTTTTAATAAATTGCGAGAAAATCGCGACTGCACGTCGCCCCGCAATTTATTAAAACCTAGCAGGTTGGTGTTGTTCAGCAGCCTGCTAGGGCGTCATCCCATGTTTCTTTATCATAACCAACCACGCCGTTACGACCAATAAATGCAAATGGTCGACGAACCAAATTACCATTAGACGCCAGTAATTTAAGCGCCTGTGCTGCTGTCATGGTTGGTAATTTATCTTTTAGATTCAGTGCACGATAATCTTGTCCACTACGATTAAATAATTGCTTAATATCGCCATCAACGGCAGTGAGCATTTTTTTGAGTTCAGCTAATGTTGGCGGTGTTTCGCGAATTGGAATTTCTTTTGCTTCAAAACCTAATGCATCAAGGTGTTTCATGGCTTTACGGCAGGTGGAGCACTGTTTATATGTATATACTTTTAACATGTTAGTGTTTGTCCTTTTCTTTCTCTTTTTTATAGTGCGATAAAAAGCGTGATTCGGCGTCTTCATCGCCAACTAATAATAATTCACCATGTTCTGGTAATGGTTTATCGGGAGGTGGCAGTGCTTCCGTTCCTGCTTCGGTATTAATGGCGACAACTGAGCATCCTGTTTGTGCACGCACATTCGATTCTATTAATGTTTTACCTGCAATTTGTGCAGGAATACGAACACGCACTAAATTAAGTCCTTCGGTGAGCATTAACACATTGGTGTGTCGCAGATGATTGTATATCGCGTTCGCACCCATTGTGGCATACGAAAGCACGCAATCTGCGCCAGCACGGTCCATGGTATTGACATTGCGATCACGCGTTACGCGACTGATAATCTGCATGTCCTTACGCATGCGTCGACATAAAATAGTTAAGAAAATATTGGTGTCATCATCATGGGTGGTTATGAGCACGGTTGGCGCGCGATTAATACCAGCGCGTTCTAAAACCGCGCTATCAGTGGCATCGCCAGCAATCATAAATTCAGGATTTATAGCACGTTCAGGTTTTAAATCGACAACGCGGTAGGGGATGCGTCGTGCAGCGAGATTTTCAATGGCGGCGCGACCAACGCGGCCACTGCCAATAACAACAACTGGATCGGGATTCGCACTGTAAATACAGAAAGTTTCATCCCAAGCATCTAATTGTGCACGCGTTGCAATTAACACCAACATAGATTGTTCTTCTATGCGCGTGTCTGGTCCAGCCGGCGCCATTTTTCCACGCGTCCACACACAGGCCACAGCCACGCCTAAGTGTTCGCGTAGTCGGGCACCACGTAAAGTTTTTCCAACCATAGGTGTATCGTGCATGGCTGCTTCGGCGACCAATAAATCACCGAATGAACCGATGACGTGTGCCAAATTATCACCACCATGGGTGCGCCGTGCCATGGCTAAGCCAAGCATGCGACCTAAGCGTAAAACTTGGGTATTACCTGCCTGTCGTAAAACATCTTCAGCAGTATCATGACGAGCAGTTGCAAAAATGGGAATATTTTCGGTGACTTCACGAACGGTGAAGGCAACGTTGGTATTTACTAATTCAGAGGCCAGAGTGGCAATTAACGACGCACGTTCAGCACCGGCACGACGATACGTATCAGGCGTATCTATTTCACCAACCATAACCGAAATTCCTAAATCATGGAGGGCGAGCGCTTCGGGCAATTCGCTAATTACCATGACATAGGGAATCTCTAGTTGTCTCAAATGTTCAATTAATGATTCAGCAACCGGACCATGATTAATAATTATGACGTGATTTTTAGTTTCGTGGCTTACTTCACGTGGCGCACGAGCCTTTGACTGCGCTTTCATCCATGGCGCATACAACAATTCAATAAAGGTGAATGGTAACATCACCAGCAACATAAATACACCGGTCAACATCACGAACATTGAAAACATGCGACCGAGATCTTCTTTAAACGTAATATCGCCAAAACCTAACGTGGTCATGACGGTCATGACCCAATAAAAACCAGTTAAAAAACTATGCTCGTGTTGTCCTTCCCAACGCATTAATACTTGAAAGATTATTGCATAGAGAATGATGACCGCAATTAAGGATAAACAAAATTGCAGTAATAATTTTAAATTTTGCCGACTGCCGCGATTAGCGAGCAACGATAGCAACACAGCTGGCAGGAATTTCATGGAGTACCCTGTACTAGCGAGCGACTGCCGCAGCAAGCGCTTGATAGAGTTGTTCGCGGAGCTTATCGGCCCAAGCGATGCTCGAAGATTGTGCTCGGTTAAGCAAAATGGCAAAAGCGTACTGGCGGCCACCCGGTGCATCAATGTAGCCGGCCAACGCGCGGGATTCGTTATGCGTTCCAGTTTTGACCAAGCCTTTTACTCCTGGGGCGGCACGTTCTTTTAAACTTGCACGCAGCAGCGGACCCTGCGCATGGCGATGCATGCCATCAAGTAAATTCACTAGATACGTTACGCTGGCGGTGTTGCCATAGCTAAGTCCGCAGCCATCTAATAACGTCATGGGGCCCATACCGGTTCCGATGTGCTCATCTAAAATAGAGACCGTTGCTAAACAGCCGGCTTCAATGGAACCCTCACCGCGTTTAGCCACACCAAGTAAGCGCAAAAGTTGTTCACCATAAAAATTATGACTGCGCTGATTAAAAATATTTATAGCAGGTATTAATGGCTGTCTTAAATCAAGGAACATGGTTCCGGCTTTTTGATCCACCGAACCAAGTCGCACTTCACCGCTGACGGGAATACCAGAATCAACTAATATACTTTTAAAATGATCACCAATTAATAAATCGGGATCAGTCGCAATTGCCAAAGGAAACCACGCGGATTTTTGTCCACACGTACCACTGACCACCACGGTATTCGACGACAAAGAGCGTGAAATTGCATTACGGCCAGCCCCTTTAGCGAGACTACGCGTTTGATTAACAATACGAATGCGCGGCGATGCGGGGCGCGTTTCAATGCGACATGGCTCACCGACTTTTTGCGGAATAATGCGAACCTCGATACAATTATCATTCCACGCGAATGCGGCAGCTGGTGCACTAAACCAGCGTTGTTGATTAGCTTGATCGCTTGGCCATGTCGATGGGCGAATGGGGCCAGTAAATAAACTGGTATCAATAACTAAATCACCCGCAATGCGCTTAACGCCCTGGCGACTGAGCTCTGCAGCAAAAGATCGAAACACATTGTCGGGATCTCGGTTTGGTGCGAAGTGTTCATCAAAACACGGACTACCTCCACCGATGACCCCAAGACCAGGCACGGAGCCAGATGCATCAAGGGCGCCGAGGCCAACTAACTTGGTAGAGAACGTGTACTCGGTGCCTAAGCCAATGAGGGCAGCTGAAGAGACAATGAGTTTCGTTGTTGATGCTAAGCTCAATTCTTCATTTGGGTTACGCTGAATTATCCAGTGACGATCATTGAGTTTAGCCATGGCGACAGCGGCCTTCGCTCCGTTCGGAACTGAG
>JAHEDF010000453.1:0-2375 GCA_024641365.1 Planctomycetota bacterium
CTCCGGATTTTCGATCAAATACTCCCAGGCGACGCTGAGTTTATCCGGGTCGTAGTCCGCATCGCGCACCTGGATATGTCCACTACTGAGGCGTAATGTGGTTTCCATGGAACTACGCATTTCGCCTTGAAAGAAAGCGGCAATGAACATCAACAGGGCGGTCCCTAAGGCCAGCGCCAACCCTGAAAGAAAAGAGCGGCGGCGATGCCTGCCCAAATTTCGATATGCCATTTTGAAATAATTCATCGTTGAGTTCTCCTAAACCTGACAGGTTTTATCAAGTGGTCCAACGAGCAGACCCTTTATATCCACAGAAATTTTTTAGTAAAAGTACAACTGAAACCTGTCAGGTTTTTTTACTAAACGTAATGCAATGCCTCCGCCGGTTCGCGCCTCGAAGCCTCGATTGCGGGGTATAGCGCGGCAATCGCCGCGATGATGGCAACCGTGATCGCGTGTTTCAATACTTTCATCGGCACAAGGCTGGTATAGATACGTCCGCTAATGAGGGCGGTATATTCAGTCAAATTGGTGAACGCACTGTAATCCATGCCGTAATATCCCAGGATACTGTTGATGATCGTGCCCAGCGCCGCACCGATGACCGCGCCCATGACACCGATCAAAGTCCCTTCGAGAAGAAAGACCAGCGTAATCTGATGCGGTTTCAATCCGAGCGCGCCGATGACGCCGATCTCACGCGTGCGTTCAAAGACAGCCATCATCAACTGATTGAGAATACCAATTGCCACAATGCCCAGCATGAAAATCCCAAATACGCCCATCACGCCAGTTTTCATTTCCAGCGTTTGCTTTAATTCGGGGATACTGCTCTCCCAACTGGTTATTTCATAACCGGGCGTTGTTCCGTTGATGGCATTGATTACGCCATCCTCCTGCCCAATCTGTTTCAGGGAGATAACGATCTCAGTGACTTGTCCATCCAGCCCAAACAGAGACTGCGCTTCGCCAAGCGACATATAGATTGTCGTCTTTTCAACCGAAGGCACACCTACATCATAGATGCCGACAATTGTCATCGTGCGCTGGCGGGTTTGCTCATTCTTTGAGTTGCCCACCACCGTAATACGGTCACCGACATCAATGCTCATGGAGGATGCGAGCCCCTGACCGATCACGATCAAGTCGCCATCTTCCGGGTTGAGATAACGTCCCTTTGTAATATTGTTGGATACCGGGCTGATTCTGGATTCTCTATCTGGTTCAATGCCGATCACCGAAACTGCAAATGCCCCCTCGCGGTTGGTCACCAGACCACCTGTGACGATACGCTTGGATGCGGCGACAACATCAGGTTGTGATTCTGCCGCCAATACGACCGCATCCGGGTCGTTGATCGGTAGTAATGGTTTCCGTCCCACTTTTTCGTTATAGCCAGATGCATGTACCTGCACATTGCCCCCCAATAATTGAATGGCATTCCCGTAAATGGCTTGTTCAAAGCCAGCCACTACACCGTCATACAACACCAGTAAAGACATCGTGAATCCCATACCAACAGCGATCAAAAGTGTTCTACGGCGCTGTCTCCAAACATTACGCCATGCGAGTCGAAAGTATAAGATCATGATCGTTCTCCTTCCATAAACATTATACGACTTCCGTCCCATGACACGCGGCTTAATCGGGGATGACTTTTATCCGATTCGTTTCAATACGACGCGCTACGCTTCCTGCCCCGCCTCAGTCTGCCGAGGCTTCGATAAGCTAAATCTCTTCCCGATCATCTTTACCATGAGTCCCGCCCTCCAAAAAGCGACTGCCGCCATGCCGTGTGCCAACACTGCAAACAAAGGCGGCGTTTGATATGTGTAATACGTCCAGCATTCGCGGGTGGTGCCCCATAGTTCGAGATAATATCCAAGCCCCACACCTGCGGCAAACGTTAATAATGAAAAACGATGATCTGTCGGCGTGAAAATCAAAAGAATGCACAAGGTCAATGCGAACCAGGTAAAGGATTTGTCAAAGGTTGGGGAAACAAATACCAGCATCAAGATTAAGAAAGAAGCGAAAGTAATCCAGTAAAGAAGGGGAAATAGAAAACGGAGACTCGTTGGCTTGATCGTCATACGATCAAGCATCCAATTCAAGGTTCGGGTAATGCGGTCAATCGAAAGACTGGCAATTGGCCAGGCAGGGATGATCCATAACGGCGGGCGTTCTGCTGTGTAATAGTGCCAAAGATTGGTTTGTGTGCCCCATGATTCGATTGCCAGCCCGCCGCAAATACCGACAAAGATAATGAGTAGATCCGTTTTGATGTTTGCGCGCGCGATGATCGTAACGGACATGAACGCGAAGATACCCAACAACAGCCAATCCATATAACGCCACCATGGACCGTTCCAATC
>JAHEDF010000453.1:2385-3607 GCA_024641365.1 Planctomycetota bacterium
CCACATACACGAGATATTCCTCGGCAAGAGGCCACCAAATGTAGACTATGAGGAAGATCGTCAACAAAAACACGCCAAGCAAAATACTGCTGTCTCGTGTCCAAAGTTTTTTGATCATTAGGTGGATTTGTGACATTTGGGGGATTATAACAAGGCTGGTTTTACAAGGAGGTAAATATAAGAAAATTACATTTAACTTGCTTTTTTGTCAGGCTTAACCTACAATAAAATTAACAGTATTATTGGCATTCGCTGTTTTCGTATCCGATCTCATTCAAAACAAGAGGAGAGTATCTGATGACTGGAGCGATCAATAAGTTTTTTACAAGCCTTCTTACATTATCGATGATTATGGCTCTGGTACCGGCACAATTTGCAAATGCCGCTACTCCAGAGCTATTTTTTTCGGAATACATAGAAGGCTCCAGCAATAATAAAGCGCTGGAGATATATAATGGCACCGGTGGGGCGATAGACCTTGCTACTGGCGGTTACAAAATACAGATGTATTTCAACGGCAGTATCAGCGCTGGGTTAACCATTAATCTGACTGGCACAGTGGCCGATGGGGATGTGTTTGTATTAGCCCAATCTTCTGCAGACCCGTCCATCCTTGCCCAGGCTGACCAGACACAAGGCTCAGGCTGGTTCAACGGTGATGATGCAGTTGTGCTTGTGAAAGGCACGACGAACATTGATGTAATTGGACAAATCGGTTTTGACCCAGGTTCAGAGTGGGGAACAGGTTTGGTTAGTACCGCCGATAATACACTACAACGCATGACGAATGTCTGCACGGGCGACCCGGATGGCAGCAATACCTTCGACCCATCGGTGGAATGGAATGGTTTTGCCACCAACACCTTCGACGGCTTAGGCGCCCATACGGCCAATTGCGGTACGGTTGAACCTAAAATCAACGAGTTTTCAGCTAGCACGACCGGTGCAGATATAGAGTATATAGAAATTTTCGGTGCGGCCAACACCGACTACTCGGCTTATACTGTGCTTGAAATCGAGGGGGATACTACTGGCGCGGGCATTGTGGATGAAGTAATCAGCCTCGGTGTAACGGATGCCAATGGTTTCTATCTGGCGAGCCTGCCCGCTAACGCGCTCGAAAACGGGACCTTGAGCCTGCTCCTGGTTAAAAATTTCACCGGTACCTTTGGGAGTGACCTCGACACCAATAACGATGGCGCCTTCGACCTCACCCCCTGGG
>JAHEDF010000048.1 GCA_024641365.1 Planctomycetota bacterium
GATCTTGAATAATCGCAGCACCACGACGCTCAGCTAAAATCAGCAGTGGTAAAACTTGGAACAACAATCCAAAAACCAAGAATGGTTTTAAGATCGTCAAAATAAGATCAAAATTATTAGACAGGAAATCCACGTTAGGCTCCCACTGCTGCTGGCTGCTCGGCCACGGCTACCTGCTGCCCCATTGGCCCGATTGAACGATAGGTCATGCCAGCTAATTGCGGTGCACGCGCTTGTGCTGCTTTCCAACCGTCCACTTCTGATACCCACGCAAAAGAGGTTGCGGTTGCTTGCGACAATTTCGCAATAACCGACCACGCTGCTTCTAATTGTCCGTTAGGAACAACTGGACAGGCCTGTAAGAGCTGGGCGCGATTATTGCAATTGATCATCGTGCCACGTACTTCTGCCCAGGCGCGAATACCAATCGCAATGGTTGCTTTGGCAACGCTGGCATCGACCCACGATGATAAAACAATGCGATTTGGAATAACTGCTAACTGTGCAGCTTTTTCTGGATTCGCCGTCCATAAATCATGTCCCATCACCACTAAACAATCGTACTCGGCAGCTGACGCAATTAGGGCATCCAAATTATCAGCGATACCAAGCGTCGCGCAGCCTTTACGATTGGCGACCGGATCACCACTTAAAGCAATGCCATCCGGCTTGCCAATACTCAGCCACGAACCCCCAAAAATATCCGCTTTATCGCCCAGCGCATCTTTCAGCGCTAATAATGCCGCGTTATCTTCAACGGTTTGATGGCCTGAACTTACTAAGGCCACTTTCTTAGTGTTTTTAATGACTGTCACAGCCGCTGCGGTTGCCGCATCAATGGTCGCGTCTTTCCCGGCAATTTTTGCATCGGTTAAACGATTGATGGCTAATTGCTGGTAGAGCAAGCGCGTGCGGTTGGCGATCCAACTTTTATTCACATCGGGATTACGACGCGGCATTAAGCGCCACACTTTACTACCTTGTGAGCCATTAATATTATAATCGATGGTAATATTCGCGCCCAAAGCATCGCTCGGATCAATTGATTCAACGCTCTTCAACATCCACACGCGTTGTTGGAAACGGAAATGTTTACCCGTCAGCGCGCCAACCGGACAAATGTCGGTGGTATTTAAATCATATTCGTGATTAAGGGGTTCATCTGGGAAGGTGGTCAAATAGGCGTGATCACCACGACCAGCAATATCAAGCTGTGGTGATTTTGCGACGTCACTCATAAAACGCACACAACGCGTACAAATAATGCAGCGTTCTTGGTCGAGGACGATGCTCGGTCCTAAATCAATTGCCTTACCACCACGGTCATGACCTTTGCTATCAATAAAGCGGTAGTCAGCGCCGCCTTTATATTGTTTACCAACATTATCATCTAAACGACTTTCATGGCGGCCCTGCCCCATGTAATGTTCTTGCAAGGTACATTCGCCAGCTTTGTCACAAATTGGACAGTCAAGCGGATGATTTACCAACAAAAATTCCATCACACCTTTGCGCAGCTTAACAATTTTTTCACTGCTAATCTGCGTACGCACTTTCATCCCAGGATTGGTTTGTAAGTGGCAGGAAATACCCAAGCCAAATCCGCGTGGCCCTTCGACTTCGACTAAACAAATACGGCAGTTACCAGCCACTTTTAAATCTTGATGATAACAAAAAGCTGGCGTGTCCGTGTTGGCGTAATCACGCAACGCTTCAATAAGCTGAATGCGCGGTGGTACCTGCACGTCTTTGCCGTCGACATTAATGGTGATGAGGTCTGGCATGAGTGTCACTTACTCTGAGCAGCCGCTTGTTGACGACTACGATCTTTAATAATTCCAATTATGGAATTATTTAGGTTTAATTTAGTCAAAAATAACAAAACAATAAGTGCAAGGCTCGCAAAGCCACCGAGGTACGGTATCATTGACGCCAGCATCACGATCAAGGTAGCAAGAACGAGACTGGTGTTGGGCGATGACGCATTCGAGTCCGGGTGTTTTGCTAGGTAACGGTCAATATCTTGTGAAAGACCATGATAAGCGACAAACATCCAATAAATATTAAATAGTGGAATAAACATAAAGCCAACTGCTTTGCCTGGTGTCGTACGCTTTGAGTATGGCTGCATTACTTTCCAATACCGGTATAATAATATCATCGCAAAAACCATGAGGGTGATCGCAACGGCAAACATAAAGAACGTGCCAAAACCCAGTACGATGTAAAAACTTGCCATGCTCGCGGCAATCGTTTCTGGATCATTACTACCACCAGATTCCTGTATCATTTTAATTGCCACAAAAACTATCAACCCAATAAACACTACAGAAACACCCATGTAACCCCAATATGCGATTGCAAATCGCATAAAGGCCGCGCGCATTTGCGCGACGGTATACGGTGCGGCTCCTGCCACATCGTACGATTGGTCCTCAAGAGAAGTACTGGGTGCTGTGTACGGATTATCCATGGCTTACCAAAACGCCCCCGGACGTTGCGCCACTAAATCGCGCTCATTTTTATTATTCGGATTTTTATCAATATATTTTTGGAAATGTTCGCGGAATTTCTTGGTGAAACTCAATACAGGCCAGGCTGCACCTGGCGCGAACGCGCAAATGGTCGTCCACTCATAACTTTCAGCGAGATCAATGATCGTATCAATGTCGCCATCGCGACCTTTGCCATCGACGACATTATCAAGCATGCGATCAACATACCCAGTGCCTTCGCGGCATGGTGTACATTGGCCACAGGATTCATGCGCATAAAAGCGTGCGATAGTTTGTAAAAATTTTGGGACATCGGTATCAGTATTAAATGGCGTAATAGCGCCGGAACCCAACATCGATTTGAGTGATGCTAAGGATTCATAATCGAGCGTCGCTTTTTCCGTTTCTTCTTTATTTAAAACCGGAGCCGACGAACCGCCGGGAATACAACCAAGCAACTCACCTTTTAAGCCGCCGCATAATTCGAAGAATTCCATGTACGACATGCCCAGCGGCACTTCATACACACCTGGTTTTACAATATCGCCACTGATGGAAAATAATTTCGAACCTGGGCTCTTATCGGTTCCGAATTGACGATAGCCTTTGGCGCCGTGTTTTAAAATGTACGGCACCGCCATAATTGTTTCGACGTTGTTGACCACGGTAGGTGCGGCAAACGCACCGCTTACAGCTGGGAATGGTGGTTTTAAGCGCGGTTGGCCTTTAAAGCCCTCGAGCGAATTAATTAACGCGGTTTCTTCGCCACAAATATACGCGCCAGCACCTCGGTGTACATAAATATCTAACGAATATTTTGAACCAAGAATATTTTCGCCTAACAATCCCGCCGCATAGGCCTCTTTAATAGCGTCATTTAAATGACCGATTTGCGGCAACATTTCTCCGCGCACATAAATATACGCGGTGCGAACGCCTAACGCATACCCACTAATAATCATGCCTTCGATAAGCAAATGTGGATCGCGGGTCATACAAATACGATCTTTAAAGGTGCCCGGTTCACCTTCGTCAGCATTAATAACTAAATAAACTGGTTTGCCGGTATTGCGTGGCACGAACGACCATTTCATGCCGGTTGGAAATCCTGCACCGCCACGACCACGCAAGCCAGAATCTTTCACCATTTCAATTAATTCGAGTTGGCTTTTATCAAATAACATCGGGCCAATAGTTTCGTACGCGCCATGATTGCGCGCCACGTCTAAAGTATTGCCGCCTTCAACTTGGAATAAACGACTAAGAATGGAGGGCAATTCTTTACCCTTCCATTGTTTTGGCTGCGGAAATCCGTGCAGAGTCGTCATGATCAAGCCTTCGCCGGTGCTGGTTCAGCGGGAGCTGGTGGTGGTTGGCCAGTCGCAGAAACCACAGCGCTCGGTCGTGCAACACGGTCCTGCACCTGCGTGATCACGCGATACTGAGCACTCGTTCCAACGGGTAATGAATCGGATGCTTTTTGATCCTTTGGCGTTGGCGTTGCCCATTCACGCCACGAAGAGCCATTATCATCTGAACGCTCTACCACGACTTTAGTCGTACCAGGATCATTAATCCATGAGAGCGCCACTTGGCTGCCCGTTACCGTCGCTGCGACTTTTAAAGCGGGCGCTGGTGGACAATACGTTGGATCTAACACGTGTGAGGCAGCTCCAAATGCGCCTGGGTGTCCTTTTGTATTTAACACAATGCGACCAATTGCATCTGGCGTTACTGGCAAGGCATAATCATGCATGCCTTTTGCCGTTGGATTTTTTGCCTGTTCAGCGCGTAAGAAAGCAATCCACTCATCAAGTACTTTGCCATCAGGATGAAATTCTGGCACCGATAAGTGTTCTTCTGCGAGTAATCCCTGTCCTAAAGCATGAGGCTTTGGGCCAATCGCTTGGTCATCAATCATCACACCAGGACCAGTGCCGCATAACGCTAAGCACTCAACGCGCACTAAGGTAAATAATCCATCCTTGGTTGTTTCGCCGCAATGAATGCCCAAAACTTTTTCAGCGTGTTCAATTAAATTTTCACTGCCTTGAATAAAGCAGCACATGGTTTGGCAAATTTGAATTAAATGCTTACCAGCAGGCACTTGGCGATACATGGTATAAAATTCAGTCACACCAAATGCATGCGCATGACTAACAGCACAGGTATCAGCCGCCCATTTAATACCTTCGCGTGGTACCCAACCAAATTCTTCCTGCACCAACCATAACGTTTGCAATAAAGCACCGCGCTTAACCGGATAGCGACGCAATAATTCATCAACGCGTGGCTGAAATTTCGCCATGCGTTCTTTGACGCCTTCAAGGGTGAGATCCTTGGGCTGATGTTCAGCTGGGTTTACGGTACAACCGCTCATAATAAGAAATCCCCGTTATTCATTTTGGGGGCAGCGCCGGAGGCGCGTTCATGGGGGGCAAGTGCCCCCCATCGCAAAATGTCGTTGCGACAGCGCAGCTGACGCCGCCCGCATTCGCGGGCGACGACCCGCAGGGTCGTAAACGACTGAAAAACAGCAATCATCGGTCAAGTTCCCCAGCAATAATATTAATCGATCCCAATGACGCCGCGACGTCGGCAACCATAGTGCCCGTCAGCATATCACCGTACGCCGCATATTGCGTGAAGCAGGGCGGACGCACTTTGACGCGATAAGGATTGGTACCGCCATCGGAAATAATGTGATAACCAAGTTCACCATTTGCGGCTTCAGTCGCGTCGTAACAAATACCAGGAGGCGGACGCACGCCTTCGTACACTAATTTGAAGCTATTAATTAACGCTTCCATGTCGTGATAAACTTGATCGCGACTTGGTAAACTTAAACGCGCATCGGAACAATTGACTGGACCTGGTTTGATGCGATCAAGTGCTTGGCGAACAATGGACACTGATTCAATCATTTCGTACATGCGTACCATAATGCGATCAAACGTGTCACCGCTGGTACCAATCACGGTATCAAAATTATAAGTTTCATAACCGTAATAGGGTTCGTCTTTGCGCAGGTCGCGATCAACACCCGAAGCGCGCAAACAAGGACCCGTCCAGCCCCAACTAATGGCATCTTCAGCACTGACAATCGCAACGTCTTTGGTGCGATCGATAAATATTTTATTGTGCTCAATTAAACCGCGCACTTCATGGACCGCTTTTTCAATTTTTACTAATACGGCGCGCACATCATCTTCGAAACCATTATAGGTGTCGCGATACATGCCGCCAATGCGCGTTACTGTATTGGTTAAACGTGCACCGCAGAGTTTTTCCCAAATTTTATACACTTGTTCGCGGGTATTAAAGAAATACCAGAAATTGGTCAGTGCGCCTAAGTCGACTAAATTAGTACAGGTACACACCATGTGATCGATAATGCGTGACAATTCACTTAAAATTACTCGAATAATAATGCAGCGTTCTGGCACTTCGACGCCAAACATTTTTTCAACGGCTTTGCAAAAGCCGATATTATTCATCATTGCACTGCAATAATTTAAACGATCAGTATAGGGCAGCACTTGTGAGTACGTGCCTTGCTCAATCATTTTTTCAAAACCGCGATGCAGGTAACCCATTTCCGTTGCGCAGGTGACAATGGTTTCACCATCTAACGCAGCAAAAATGCGCAAGGTTCCATGCGTCGCTGGATGACTTGGACCAATATTAATGGTCATTAAGTCAACGTGTTCACCATGCGGGGTCATAACTTTCATGACTTACCTCCGCTGGTTTTCGGTAAGGCACTGGGAACTGCTGATGGCGTAGTAATTTTTTCGCCAGCAAACGATTCGCCGCGTTCTAAAATGGTATAACCCAACGAACGTAATTTTGCTTCTAATTGATCAATCATCGGATCATTCACCGATAATTTTTGCCGCTTTTGGCACGGATAATCTTTACGCAGTGGATGACCAACAAATTCGTGATGATTTAATAAACGTTTCAGATTTGGGTGACCTGAAAAAACGATACCGTATTGATCCCAGGTTTCGCGCTCGGCCCAGTCTGCACTCTTATATAAATCAAAGAGGCTTGGCACCACGCAGTTATCTTCTTCAACCATTACTTTTAAGGTTAAGCGATGACGGAAGACTAAACTCTTCATCGGATATAAAACCGCAAAGCGTTCAGCACGATGTCCTGGATAAGCTAAATAATCAACGCCAACGACATCCAATAATAAAGCGAATGCTAAGGTCGGCTCATCACGCAAATAGGTGACGATAGCACGTAATTTATCGGCTGGACAAATCAGCGTTAAATCCCATTTATCGGTTGGATCACGGACAACAGGAAATAGCGCCGCTAATTTGCTAGCTAATTCATCATTACTTAGACCCGCAAGCATTGGGCCATTGGGAACATGGCTGCCATGTGCGATCATACGCCCACCGTCCGTTGTTCTTTGATCGATTCTTTGTCGATCTTCTTCTGCAATTGCACGATGGACTCCAAGAAGGCTTCCGGGCGTGGTGGACATCCGGCGATATAAATATCAACGGGAATAATTTCATCGATTCCAGGCACGGTGCAGTAACAATCGTAAAAACCACCCGACGACGCACAGGCACCAGCGGAAATAACCCAACGTGGTTCGCACATTTGTTCGTAAATGCGACGTAAAACCGGTGCTTGTTTATAGGTTACGGTACCTGCGATAATTAATAAGTCCGCTTGGCGTGGACTAAAACGCACTAATTCTGCGCCAAAACGCGACACGTCAAAAACTGAACTAACAATACCCATAAATTCGATAGCGCAGCACGCGGTACCGAATGGAAATGGCCACAAACTGTTGCGACGTCCCCAATTCACCACCGCATCGACGCGGGTGGTAATAAAACTGTCGCCGAGATTAATCTCAGGCGCAACCGGTGCCGGTACATTTTGATAAGTCATGGACAGGTCCTTATTGTCATTTTAGCCACCACACGGTGACTAAATAACCTCGCTTGTCGTGCTTTCACTTGTCCCAATCCAATGCGCCTTTTTTGTAGAGATATAAATAGCCAACTTCGAGCAGCACTAAAAAGACAGCTAAAAATGCCACCATTTCCCAACCGCCCTTCATAAAATGAATGGCCCAGGGATATAAGAAGGCGACTTCAATATCGAATGCCAAAAATAACATGGCAATTAAGTAAAATTTGATATCGAATCGTTCACCGGCCGTACCAATAACTGAAGGTAAACCACTTTCATAGGGTTCGTGCTTAGCTTTATTGGTATTGCGTGTTCCGTGTGCAAAGCGGCTTAATATTGTATTAATGCCCAAAAATGCGGCAGGTAAAATTAACCCAATAATGAGCAGCACCGTGAGCGGAAACACCATGTCAAAAACACTAGGATAATTGGGCACCACCACCGGAGCCCCTGGTGCCGCTTCAGCGCCAAGCAGGGTTTTAGTGACAAGATCCTGTACCGCGAAAGCGGATGTAACCGCGTCCATGAGCAACCGTCCTTCCCACGACCCCAGTACGTGTTTGCAGTGGGGCGGGGCCTTATAGGACTGGACCACCTCAACACCAGAGGGAAGGCACTGATGTTATGCGTAAATAGTGTGTAGTTCAGGATATCAATGCATTCTGATTATTTTATTCATAATTTGTCACTGAAATAAACAGTGCATCGTTTGTATCATTTAATGCAATTTGGCCTCAAACCAGAATGGTCGTCAAAACACGGCCAACAAGGGCATAAAAATAGCCATAAGTCTCGTCGCCACTTTGTACCAGAGTCAGCCGAAGCTACTTGCAAGCCTCTGATATTGAGCGCATAAAAACCCTCATGCTTGGTGTTACGTGCCAGATATGTTCGAAGCGTCCAGCAACGGCCCATTTGACGGAACTTGATCCGGACTCGGGTGAGCGGCAGGAATTGCACATTTGTTCGACCTGCATTCAAAAACTTGATTTAAAGCTCGAAAGTGGCCCGCCGCCAATCGCCGTCATCTTAGGCATGGCTCCCGATGACCAGTCGAGTGCGAAAATAAAAATCGCCGCTCATCCTAATGTCCCCGCGCTGAAAAAGCAGGACGAACAATGCCCGCATTGCGGCTTAGCTTTTTCTGAGTTTGGCTCGGGAAAATTATTCGGCTGCGCCCACGATTACACCGCATTTGGCGAAAAAATCGAAATATTGCTGCGTAATTATCATGGCACCACCCAACACATTGGCCGTCGGCCAGGCACTGAGCCAACACAAGAACCAGATCCCATTACCGCCCGTCGAGCCAAGTTGGATGAAGCACTGCGCGAAGCGGTCACTAGCGAAAATTACGAAAGTGCCGCCAAATTGCGCGATGAGCTCAAGCGCCTCGACGACGACGCCTCTTAATGATGATTGAAGATTATTAACCGCAGAGAGCGCAGAGGACGCAGAGAAATTAATTTGTTGGGCTTTTATTGGTTTAACAGCCGACATTACTCTCAGTGTGCCACTTATAGTTAGTGGCAGGACGTCACTGCTTTTCCAATATGATACCTCTGCGTCCTCTGCGCTCTCTGCGGTTAATCTGTCTTTTCCTTTTCCAAAAAGCCAATCAACATCTATCCTGTTTCACGCCATTGGGTCCAACAACCTTACCAACGGTTGCCGCTGTAGACGCGCCCATAAAACATGCGAGCGTCTAGCACTGATCATGAGTCAACTCGCTCCACTCTTGGCCCGCACCGCATCCTGGCTGAACAGCCCAGGTTCACATGGCGGTATTGTCATTTCCAGCCGCATTCGTTTAGCGCGCAATATTGAGGGCTTTGCCTTTCAACGAAAATTAAGCACCGTTCGCCAACAAGAATTAGTTGATCATTTAAGTCAGCAAGTTGCGACCACGGCACGCTTACCAAATGCCTTATCGTTAAAATTAGATGACCTGGAACCACTTGAACGTTTAGCGTTAGTCGAACGCCAATTAATTTCGCGCGATTTAGCAGGCGGCAAACGTCCAGCGGGCGTTTACATAAGTGGCGATGAAATGTATTCACTGATGTTTAATGAAGAAGATCATCTACGCTTACAGGTTATTAGCGCCGGTTTATGTATTAACGCCAATTTAGAACTCGCCGTACAATTAGATCGCACCTTAGAAAAAGCCTTGCAGTGGTCAGTTAATGACCAATTCGGTTATTTAACTGCCTGTCCAACAAATGTTGGAACGGGAATGCGCGCGTCGGTGATGATGCATTTACCAGCCTTAGTTGAAACGGGTGAATTTAAACAAGTGATGCGCAGTCTTGGCAAATTGCATATGACCGTGCGCGGCTTACATGGCGAAGGCAGTGAACCAACTGGTCATTTTTATCAAATTAGTAATCAACGCGCATTAGGTTTAAGTGAGCAACAATTAGTTGATCACCTCAACGAAACCGTTGAACGCATTATCGCTTACGAACAATTAGCACGTCAATCGATGATGACCAAAGCGCGGCCACGTTTAGAAGATAAATGTTTCCGCGCCTGGGGCCTGCTGACCCACGCCCGCAGTCTCACCAGCGATGAACTGATTGATCAGCTCAGCTGGATTCGTCTCGGAGCCGGACTGACCATCTTGCCGTGGCGCAATTGGAAAATGCTCGACAAAATACTCTTGCAGAGCCAACCCGCTCACATCCAGTTACAGCATGCAGACGCTGACGATGTGGAAGCCCGTGACCAACTCCGTGCCGAATTGGTACGTAAGTGGCTGCAAGCTCCTCCAAGTGAACAAAACTAACCCATCTTGACCCACTTATAGTCCCACTTAAGTCCCGCCTAAGACCCACCCGAAAGCATTTTGGAACGCCATGTTTGATAAATTCACCGATCGCGCCCGCAAAATTATCGCTTTGGCCCAAAAAGAGGCCGAACGCTTTCATCATGACTATATTGGCACCGAGCACTTATTGCTCGGCTTGGTCAAAGAGGGTTCCGGCGTTGCGGTGACCGCGCTCAACAACCTCAGCGTCGACGTTGAGAAAGTGCGCCGCGAAGTCGAAAAGCTGGTGGTGGTCGCTGACAAAGAAGCACCCTCCGGCCCCCTGCCATTTACGCCACAAGCCAAACGCGTGTTAGAGCTCGCCAGCGAAGAAGCCCGCGCTTTAGGACACCCATATATTGGCACCGAACATATTTTGTTAGGCCTGCTCAGCGAACAAGACAGCGTCGCTGCTCAAGTGTTAATTAATCTCGACCTGAAATTAGAAGATGTGCGCAATGAAATCCTCGACCTCTTAGGTGCGAGCGATGTCTCCAGCATGCCACAATCCACCACCAAAGAACCTGGGGAAAAAGGCACCGAAAAATCCAAAGGTAAAAAAGGTGAAGAATCATCAACGCCTGCCCTTGATGCCTTCGGTCGTGATTTAACCCTCGCCGCTGAAGCTGGTGAATTAGATCCCGTTATTGGTCGTTCAAAAGAAATTGAACGTCTGTGGCAAATTCTCTGCCGTCGCACGAAAAATAATCCGGTGTTACTCGGTGAACCCGGCGTTGGTAAAACCGCCATCGTCGAAGGCTTAGCGCAATCCATCGTCAAACACGAAGTCCCCGACTTATTAGCCAACAAGCGTATTATTTCCCTCGACCTCGCTTCTATGGTCGCTGGCACGAAATACCGTGGCCAATTTGAAGAACGCATCAAAGCGGTGATGAAAGAAGTTAAACAATCGAAGAATATTATTTTATTCATCGACGAATTGCACACCTTGGTTGGCGCTGGTGGCGCTGAAGGCGCGATCGACGCCAGCAACGTATTGAAGCCCGCATTATCCCGTGGCGAAATGCAATGCATCGGTGCGACTACGCTCGATGAATTCCGTAAATACATTGAAAAAGACGGCGCTTTAGAACGCCGCTTCCAATCCATTATTGTTGATCCGCCAGTCATCGAAGATGCGATTAAAATTCTCCAAGGTCTGCGCGACAAATATGAAGCGCATCACCGCATCAAAATTACCGACACCGCCATTGCCGCTGCGGTCAAATTAAGTGATCGTTATATCACTGGCCGTTTCTTGCCAGACAAAGCCATTGACGTTATCGATGAAGCCGGTGCGAAACTACGTTTAAAAGCAACTTCGAAAGCACCAGCATATAAAGAAATTGAACTCGAAATTAAAGACCTCGAAAAACAAAAATCGGAAGCGGTGCTCAATCAAGATTACGAAAAAGCTGCTGAGTTCCGTGACCGCGCTGAGAAAAAGAAAAAAGAACTCGCCGACTTGAAGCGCAAGCATCAAGAACAATCCAAAGAATTATGCGGCACAGTCGATGAACACATCGTCGGTGAAATCGTCGCCACCATGACCGGCATTCCGCTCAAACGTTTGGATCAAGGCGAAGCAAAGCGTTTACTCGAACTCGAATCGCATTTACACAAAAAAGTTATTTCCCAAGACGAAGCCATCAAAGCCGTGTCGCGCGCCATTCGCCGTTCACGCTCGGGATTAAAAGATCCACGTCGTCCCGTTGGTGCCTTCATGCTCGTCGGTCCAACCGGCGTTGGCAAAACCTTACTCTGTAAAGCACTCGCTGAATTTATGTTCGGCGGCGAAGAAGCCCTCATTCAAATCGACATGTCCGAATATGGCGAAAAACATAATGCCAGTCGTTTAGTCGGCGCGCCTCCCGGTTACGTCGGCTTTGAAGAAGGCGGCCAGCTCACGGAAAAAGTCCGTCGTCGTCCCTATTCCGTTGTGTTATTCGACGAATTAGAAAAAGCCCACGGCGACGTGTTCAATATGTTGCTGCAAATTATGGAAGAAGGCAAACTCACCGACTCGTTCGGTCGCGTCGTCGATTTCCGTAATACCGTCATCGTCATGACCAGTAACGTTGGTGCCGCCAGCGCCAGCGAAGCCGGCACGCTCGGTTTCGAAACTGCCGAAAGCAAAGAAAATTACGCCAGCAAAGCAACCAAGGCCGCATACCAACGCGCGCTGGAAGAATATTTCCGCCCAGAATTCTTAAATCGTTTAGACGACACCATCGTCTTCCGTCCATTGGAACGCGAAGATTTACGCCAAGTCGTCAGCTTAGAATTTAATAAAATTGCCAAGCGCGTGCACGAACAAGGTCTGCAAATCGAACTCACGGTTCCGGCCATCGATTTCTTACTCAAAGAAGGTTACAACCCTCGCTTCGGTGCCCGTCCAATTCGTCGCACCATCGAACAGCACATCGAAGACCCATTATCGGAAGCGATGCTGCGCGGTGAATTTACCCCAGGCACCAACATCAGCGTCGGCGTTGAAACCGACAATGATAAGAAGGAACATCTGGTGTTCCGCCGCGTGGAGAAGAAAGATATGGAACTGAAAACCGAGAATTCCTCATCAGAAACTGAGAATTCGTCGCCGCAAAAAGACGATTAATCGCGGTCAATTCCAGGAGCATCAACTCACGAGTTGACGCTCCTGGGAGCCCCTCTAAGTTTCGCGCCCTTACGTTGACACGCGTCATTAGCTCAGTTGGTAGAGCAAGGGATTCTTAATCCCTGGGTCGTAGGTTCGAATCCTACATGACGCACGATTTGTTTCGAGGGCTCCCGCCCTCGCGCTCCCACGAACTTTGTCGTGACTTTTTTTTACTGCGCTGCGCTTGAAAAAAATTGGCGGATCGGCTGCGCCGATTGTATCCGCCAACCGTCACTCGGCGTTCGATTGGGGCTCTGCCCCTTATCCCCAGCTTATTTTCTACTTATTTAATTATTTTCTGAGTGCTGGCGTCGTGTGAAAAAAATCCCAGCAGTGCCTGTCGAAAGTCCCTAAATGATTCAGAATAAGGCAGTGGGGCACTGGTGGTCATAGGGATTGGTGGCTAGAGTGTTTTTACAGGTTGAGTCGATCTTTTTAAGATAGAGACAGGGATAAAATACTATTGATCTGGTCGCGGGGCCGTGGTGTATTCCGGAAGTTTTTTCACACCACGCGTTAATGTATTTATGGCTTTTTTCGCGGATTAAAATGAATTGGCTCCATCCGGAGTTGGCTGTGGTTCAGAAAGCTCGTTTTTCTGTTTATCATTCTGTCCGGGCTCTACATTCGACTGCTGCTCATCAGCGATCAAGAGTATGTTGCCATTTGCACCAGTTAAAAGGAGGCCCGTCT
>JAHEDF010000454.1 GCA_024641365.1 Planctomycetota bacterium
AAGTAACAGTAAGTGGGCAAGACAAATAATAGTTGCAAGTCGATAGAAGGCGTCGATTATTTCATGAGGGCATACACGCAGAGGCATTGTACGTTTAAATATAATAATTTATGGCAATAGTTTATAAAAAATAACGCATATTATTTGCTTACGGGCATTATCTTTACCCGAATAGTACCAGAAGCCTTAGGCCTTCTTACTCCCGAAAGCATCGGAAATAATGTTATTTCACCTATCCCAGTTACAATGCCACTTTGTTGTTCCTCGCCTTCACCAACTTTGCACGTCAACTCTCCAACAGAACCATTTTTACGCATTGATTGGCCTTTATACGTAGTATCAATAGTAGGCCTACGTAAAGCAGTTATATGCCAAGTGTCAGTTGGATGGGGCACAACACGAATTTGTTGCCCATCACGTAAAACGATACCTGTTTGCGTGCGGCCCTGTGAGGCATCAACAATTATTATTGGCGCTTTAATTTTTTCCCATTGACCGACAGTTAATTTGTCAAAGTTAGTATTTGGTCCAATTGGTAAATACGCAGTTAATTCAACAATTCGTTTATCAACCACGGCGGCTTGTAAGCCATTGACCTGAGGCCGAACATTTTCATATAAAGACAAAGCATGTCGCCAAAACGATTCTTTAATCGTAGAATTGCGCTTGCCCATTTCATACCAGGTATCTGCGACTGCGATAAAATCAGCCGTATCAGATTTCTGTGCCAACTCAGCTTTGGCTGCTTCAGCATAAGCGGCATCTGAGCCTTTTGCTAAATGTGGAATAGCTAATTCCCATTCTTGGAGCTCTTTTGCATACCACATGCCAACGCTTAAATTTGCACCGGGATCATCTGTATCATCTAATAATTTAATTAACGATGTTACAATACTTTGTCCACGAATTTTTGACAGAGCAGATTTTTTATCAGCAATGCTATCAACTATTTCAAATTGATTAGCAATAAGGTCACAAATTTCTAAAACTTTGAAGGTATCCTTGCTGCTAATGGACAGTTCACGAGCTTCAAATAAAAGCGCGTACACACTCGATAGATCATTTTCTTCTTGTTGTGCTTGCCTCATTAATTTTACAACTAATCCAGCCCTGCCTTTAATCGAGGCATAATCAGATTTATATAATTCATGAATCGCCTCAATAGAAATTTTAAGTGTTGATTCGCTCGGCACTGAGGCTCGTGTAATCGGGGAAGCGGTTGCTTCAGCAGGGGCTAATTCGAATATCAAATCATTTTTTGATATTATATTTTTGCTTAGCATTCTATCATGGCGCGCAAACAATTGTTCCATGCGTTGTTTTGCTTGGTCAGTTTCAGGCTGCGCCAAAAAACGCTGTGAGATTTCGAAATATAATAAGGCACCCATAAAGGCATGTCGCGGATTCTTCTCAATAAAAGATTGTGCAAAATTTGTATAGTCCTTTTCACTATTAGCGACAACCGGGGTTATAAAAAATAAATTTACACGGTCTAAAGTGTTCAAAACGTCAGGCGCTAAAAGGTTCTCTGCTTGAAATGAATCAATGGTCGCATTTGTCGTTTTATAACGACACCAATAAATAGCCGCCTGTAATTGACGAACATTGCTGGTGTCATTTTGTGATTCGTACCACGGTAAGGCATCAGCATAGGCAATAGCGGCTGCTAGATAGTTTTTATTATTTTTATCCCCAGTAAATAGTGATGGGTTTGCTGCTTTGATGAGTGCAATGGCACTGGCTTGGTCATTAGCAATAGCAGCCCAGAGAGCGGCAGGGCTTACAGCACACGCTGCTAGTAATAAAATTTTTGGCCAGAAGCACATTGTAAATATCCTTGTAGAGTATACCCACTAGGAGGGGCATATGAGCATGTAGTTTATTTCAACAGTGATACTTCGATAGTCTAAAAATGAAACAATTGCTGCATTTTATCTCGTTTAAGTCTACCGACTGGCACGCTAATTATCTGTATTTTACGACCGCGTTTTCAGCGTTTAGCCGTTCACAATATCAGGCTTAACGGTAGTCTTGTGGGCGGAAGTGGCAGCCCGATTATCATGTGTGCTTTTACTGCTTGAGCGATTCAATCCACTCCGCAACAACAGCGGTGCCAGTTTCGTCTATAACGCTGGACGCAATGCGTGGCATACGTTCATGTCCCAGTCGCATCATACGTAAATAAATGAGTGACTGCTGGGGACTACCAGGGACAATAACTTTTGCTCCATGAACTCCTAAATCACCATGTTGTGGTGCCACATCAATGGTATTGGTTTCATCAAGCGTTAAATTATGCAGTAAATAAAAGAACGCATTACCTCCGCCCCATTTAGCATGACAATGTGCGCAATTTGCGTGCAAATAGGCCCGTGCCCGTGCTTCGATTGTTGCGTTGGCATCTTTGGGGTCAGCCATTTTTTCCATACTAGCCGGGCCTGCTTCCGGTAATTTCTTTTCCAAAAGACCAATTTTCTCAAAAACGCTTAATTGATTTTCTACAACACCGTTCCCGTAATCATGTAAGCGATTCATTTGCGCTGTGCTGGGTCCCAAGACAAAATTTAATGGCATGGTGTGGCACAGCGTACATTCAGCGCGCCCAGGGAAATGCCAGGTTTGTTTGCGTTCGACACCATTTTTTTCTTTTATGACATAATCACGATCCAAGCCTTTAGGATTATCTAATAATAGAGCATCAGTCTGTTCATCATTCCAAACATAGGTATAACCGCGCCAATGATTTTCTTCACGATGCAATAAGCGCGTCTCGAGACGTTTGCGTGAATTTTTATCACCAGGAATAAGATCGAGGGCAAATGTTTTTACTAAAACGGTACCATCTGGAAATTCCCAGCCTAGGCGGCGATTATGTTCAATTTTCCCGTCACCTGGAATGGCAATATAACGTTCTTTTTGCGCATTATCGGACCACAACGGTGAATTGACGCTATAGGGAATAACACCTGGGGCGACACGATTTTGCGCAGTGTCACTAAAAAGTCCGGTGTCGCTTAATTTATCTGGAAAGTGATGCTTTTTCGCTTCAGCCAAAACAGCGGGGTCTTGTGCAATCAAGCGATGCAATTCGCCACTAAAATGTATGAGTATGAGTTCTTGGTCAGCATCTTCTGCAAAGCCCACAATGCGAAGCGGCGTATCAAGAATTTCTTGATGATAGGTGATGGTATTTTTTTCAGCGCGCACCGCCCACAGTTTTCCAGTATCAAAATCGCCATAGATATAGGCACCAGTTAAAGCGGGGAATGCTTTTCCTCGATATACAAATCCACCAGTGAGTGAGCGCGCTTCAAAATGCCCGTGATCAACTAATGTTTTTTTAATTGGCGTGGGTCCTACTTTTCGTTCCGGACGAAATGAGTGACTACCTTCCATTACCGACCAACCGTAATTATCACCTTTTTCAATGCACACGACGGTATCCCATAAATCTTGTCCAACATCGCATCCCCATAGGGCACCAGTCACGCGATCAAAACTCATTTTCCAAATATTTCTCAGGCCATATGCCCATATTTCCGGTTGAGCTCCAGGCATAGAAGTAAAGGGATTGTCGGCTGGAAC
>JAHEDF010000455.1 GCA_024641365.1 Planctomycetota bacterium
AGCATGCGACTGTTATGCGCTGAGTAGGAATGCCTCCCCTTGCCTCATCATGTTCTGGGCAATGCTCCCGCCATGACTGCGACAACCTTTACTTTAATTAATGAACATCCTGTTCCAGCATTGGGTGTTAATTTACAAACTTACCACCATCCGAGCGGTGCCACTCATTATCATTTAGCCAGCAAAGACGAACATCGTGCGTTCGTAGTTGGCTTTCGCACAATTCCTGCCGACTCAACTGGCTTGCCACATATTTTAGAACACACCACATTGTGTGGCAGCAAACGGTATCCGGTACGCGATCCATTTTTTCAAATGCTACGTCGATCACTGCAAACATTTATGAACGCAATGACATTCCCCGATATGACGTGTTATCCTTTTGCGAGTCAGGTGACGAAAGATTTTGATAATTTAACTGACGTTTATTTAGACGCCGTTTTTGCCCCGCTTATTAATCCATTAGATTTTGCTCAAGAAGGTCATCGCTTAGAATTAAAAGGCGACGGCGGGGAACGAAAAGGTATCGTGTATAATGAAATGAAAGGGGCGATGGATGGCACCGGCGAACAAATGGGCGTGGCAACTGCACGCCTCTTATTGCCAGAAACTTGTTATAGGCATAATTATGGTGGTGAGCCTGCCGATATACCAAAACTTAACCACCAAGATTTAGTTAATTTTCATAAGCGTTGTTATAATCCAGCGAATGCCTGTTTCATTACCTATGGGAATATCCCCGTTTCTGAACTACATGCACGTATTTTACCGTATGTTTCGGGCGATACTGGTGCGGCGTTAACGCCGCCATCTATTCAACCACCACTTACTAAACCACAGACTGCATCAGTGCCTGTCCCTTTTAGCGAAGGGCAAGATGTTTTAGATGTCAGTGCCGCTGCTATTACATGGGCATGGGGCGATGCTGGGGACTTAGATGAGGTGCTGACGGCAGAATTACTCGATAGATTATTATTAGGACATGCGGGCGCACCACTCCGTTTGGCATTAGAAAATAGTGGGCTTGGTCGCTCAGCTAGCGGCAGCGGCTATAGCGGTGGTTATCGCACTGGTATATTTACGGCAGAATTATCCGGTATTGATCCCGCTGACTATCCAAAACTGGAACCATTGGTAATCGAGACGTTAAAAAAAGTTTCACATACAGGCATTAGACGTTCCGAAATGGATGCTGCGTTACATCAATTAGAATTAACCCGTCGAGAAATTCACGGTGATCATTATCCATACGGCTTGGAATTATGTTTCCGCTTACTCTCACCTTGGAATTACGGGGTTGATCCACTGCCATTTTTGGATCAAGACCAAGCCATTGCGCGTTTAAAAGAACGTGCTCAAGCATCTGATTTTATCGTCAAAGAAATTAGCAAGCGTTTTTTAAATAATCCACATCGCTGTGTTATTTTTGCTGAGCCGGATAAAAATTTCCATCAGCGACAACACGACATGGAAGCGAAACAAGTTGCGGAAGAATTAGCCGCTCTTGACGCATCCGGATTAGAAAAAGTTAAACAACAAGCAGCCGCTTTAGCGACGCGACAATCGTCCGTCGATGATCCGCATGTGTTACCTGATCTCACTATTGCTGATATTCCGACAGAGCGACAATTTATCGACGGGAAAACTCAAGACGATTTGACTGTGTTTACTCCTGGAACGAATGGTTTACTCCATCATGTAGTCGCAATTCCCATTCCAGAATTAGATGATCAGGAATTAGATTTATTACCTTTATTAGCACAAATGTTTGGTCATGTCGGTGTCGGTGATCGTAATTATGCTGAACATGCCGCAGATTTGAATGCACGCTGTGGTGGTTTATCTGCCTGGACTGATTTAGGTGCTGATTTAAATGACTTGGCTAAATTGCACGCCTTAATGTTTATGGAAGTCAAAGGCCTTGCGCATCGCCATGGTGATTTTACGGATCTCATAACCAAAACATTAGCGCAACAACGTTTTGATGAGCCTGGCCGTTTACGTGAATTACTCGAACAAAATGTACAACGCATGCATGATCGTGTGCAAAGTGCTGGTAACGCATTTGCTGCTCGTGCTGCAGCGCGCGGCATGGGCGGTGCCGCGGCACTTGGTCATCGCCTAGGTGGATTAGGTCGATTAGCGTGGCTTAAACGGCAAGCCCATGCCATTGATAGCGATAATCCACATGCAGATCAGGCCTTAGCAAAATTAAACGACGGGTTGAAAGCGCTGTGTAAGAAAATTGCAGAACAACCACGACAATTTGCTCTGATCGGTGATGCCGCTGCAAAAGACGATGTCATTAAACACGTACGCGACGCTTGGAGCTCTTTACCCGTTACGATCAATCAGCGCAATGATTTCCGCACACCGATTGCTCGTTCAGAACCAACCACCGCTTACACCACGGCAACTGGTGTAAATTATTGTGCGTTATCATTTCCTGTCGTTCCTTTAGGACATGCAGACGCACCTGCTTTAGCCATCGCTGGTCGATTACTGGTCAATAATATTTTACATCCACGTATACGCGAACGAGGCGGAGCGTATGGTTCGGGCGCCAGTTACGCACCTGCAACGGGAACATTTACTTTAACCAGCTATCGCGATCCTCGTTTAACCGGCACCTATGATGATATGCGCGATAGTTTACGATGGCTTAGTGACTGTCCTAATGATGAGCGTTTACTAAAAGAAGCCGTACTGGGAGTTATTGCCGGCCTTGATTCTCCTGGTAGCCCGGCAGGTGAAGCACGATCGCGATTCACAGGCGATATCAAAGGAGCGACGCCCAAACGACTCAATGCGTTCCGCAGTCGCATTTTAGCCACTACCGTCACGGACATTCGTCGCGTCGCTAATGCCTGGTTACCACCAGAAGGGGGATGTCCTGCGGTCGTTACTGGCACAGAACAATTTTCTACCAGTGGATTAGATTGGGCGACTGAAGCAATTTAGTCGTAATTTAATCACTGTAGTGAGAGCGTCATTTTCGTGCAGCACATACCAGCCGCTATATGCCTTTCAGGGATTGGCATTTTCGTAATAAGATACAGGCATTGAAGGCAATTTACTGATAATCAGTAAATTACCACTTGGCACACTGCCTGTGAAAATTTCAGCAACCTATTGCGTCACAAGACGTATAGTCTACGACCATCATTACTTGGGAGGACCATAAAATGGGTACAAATCATACTGAAAAAGCGTCACAAGAAAATACCGACGCGTCATTACTAAAACCACAATCTCGGCGTTGGTTTGGATTGCTTGGCCTCAGCTTGGCAATTAGTGGATTATTAACCAGTTGCGGCGACGATAATCAGACCACAACGACATCAGTAACCGTTAATGACGCTAAACCTTTAGTCATTGCCGTCATACCCAAAGGCACCACACATGAATTTTGGCAAACCGTTCATGCTGGTGTTATTAAAGCTGAACGTGAATTAAATGCTGCAGGCACGCCAATTAAAACTATCTGGAAAGGTCCCTTAAAAGAAGATGATCGTGCCTCGCAAATTGACACGGTGCAAAATTTCGTTGCCCAAGGTGTCAATGGCATGGTGTTGATGCCGCTG
>JAHEDF010000049.1 GCA_024641365.1 Planctomycetota bacterium
AAAATGTCAGACAAGACATCACCTTGCCTTCCTGACAAAGCACGTTGTACTCCATATCCCGCATTCGCACGCGCTGGTAGCTCAATGGATAGAGCATCAGACTTCGGATCTGACGGTTGGGGGTTCGAGTCCCTCCCGGCGTGCTTTTAAGATTACTTAACCTTACCTAACCAACATCTGTGCTTATTCAGCAAGATAAACATTCCTCATCTTTCAAAGCGTGTGTTTTTTTGCATACGATAATGGGAAAAGGCCCACAAAACTTATTGGTGACACTTTGTTTTTCTCACAAAATTAACTGTAATGCGTGAGGATTTTTCTGGTCGTAGCCTTACGATTTACACAATTCAAAGGACTAAAGCAGTAATCAAAGCTTAATTACAACAATGAAAGATCCATCAATGAAATACGCCGCATTAGATAAACTGAACGATTTGAAAATGAAGGGCATCATTTCAGACGAAGAATATAGTTATGAAAAAGAGAAACTTCTGAATAGTGAAGAAGTAGACTATAATCAACGCAGCGATGAAAATGCCTATTGGGGCACAAATGAAAAAACCTTTGCTATGGCATTACATTTATCTCAATTTGCTAGTTTAGTGGTTCCACTACTTGGCCTTATTTTACCCATTGTCATGTGGGCTTCTTTCAAAGATAAAAATGAATTTATCAATCAAAATGGTAGAAATGCGATAAATTGGATTATTTCTTCCACTATTTATCTTATCATTTCCATTGTTTTAGTCTTTTTTATTATTGGCATACCGATGTTAATTTTACTGTTAGTATTAGACATTGTGTTTATCATTATGGCAGCGGTCAAAGCGAGTAACGGGATAAACTGGCAATATCCCATGAGTATTCGCTTCTTATAACGAAAATGGTCCGCTAGATATTCAATTCCTAAGCGGGTGGTGAAAAACCGCCCGCTTAGGGATCAATGCGATAGAGTGCTTTTTTCGTGCGTAGAAATAATGAGTTGCCTGAGACGGTTGGGCTTGCCATGCAGCCCTCTTCTAATTCATTAGTTGCGACGACTTTAAAATTTCGTCCTGGTTTCAGGATTGTGGTTTTGCCACGTGCATCTACAAAATATAATAGCCCGTTGGCGTAAATCGGCGATGCGGCAAAGTCGACACCTAAGCGTTCTTTGTAAATATGCTCACCGGTTGCTAATACGAATGTGTTTATAATGCCGGAATCATTTACGACGTATAAAATATCATCGACAATAATAGGGGATGCTTGGGCGCCGCCTGGATTTTTTGCTGTCCACACGACATGTGTTTTCGTGGCATCACCTTGAGCACCACTTGGTTTGAAGGCCCACAGTTCTGAGCGCGGAAAACCAGAATTAATCACGACAATATTCCCATCGGTAACTGGCCATGCAGCACTGGAGAAACCTGGGTAATCAACGTACCATATTTCTTTACCGGTTAACGGTTCGTAACCGTATACGCGATGCGCAGCCGTGTTGATGCTCATGTCTTTGCCATCAATCGGCATAATAAATGGCGTGCCAAATGCTTTGCGCGTGTCTTGTTTTCTCGGCGCTAAAATAGTGTCCGTTCCTGAGCGCTTGGTATTCCAACGCACCTTACCCGTGTTGACATCGAGAGCAACCTGATATTGGACAGTCATGCCATCATAGGTGATTAAAATGAGGTCTTGATACAAGGTCGGCGAACCACCAGCGCCAACGTCGAAATCGACTTCTAAATCAGTTTGCTTCCAAATGACGGAAGCATCTTTGGTCGCTAAGCAAGCCGTGCCCATGGTTCCGAAATGTACCACGACTTTATCGCCTATAATAAGTGGTGTTGGCGAGGCATAAGAATTGCGATCGTGTTTTTTTGCGGGTGCAGCAGGATTAAATATTTCGTTATCAATAAGTATTTTCCCGCTCGCAGCATCGACTTTAATAACGCGTAACGATTTTCCCTCATTGAGCGCAGTGGTCATCCATAATGCGCCATCTGCAATAACAGGCGATGACCAGCCTTCGCCTGGAATGGGGGTTTTCCACGTGATGTGTTCTGTTTCGCTCCAAGTGGTCGCTAATTTTGCTTCGACCGCATAGCCGTTGGCATGAGGACCACGCATAGCAGGCCAATTTTCGACAGCGGGCAAGGTGTTCGTTACTGCACAGGTAAAGGTAAATGCTGAAATCGTGCAGAGCGAGCGTAAGGCGGAAAGAGACATGACAGCATCCTTGAATGTCAGAAACGTGAATAAACTGAAAAAGTCTTACACCTACCAGTATGGTTGTCGTTGCCGGAAATTACCCCTTCCAAACAGCGCTGATAGTGAGGTGGTATAGCACGGTCGCGAAAAACGGCTACATGGGCTTCGTAAGAGGTCACTTATGACATAGAATTATGCTGTATTGAGCACAGAGATGTCATGTTCATGAGTCAAAAACCAGGACCAGTCGTTGTGCGGCAATTGTTCACCGATCGAAGCACAAATTATAATGGTTGTACGTGGGCAGTTCGCCCATCGCTTGGGCCAAACATGACCATATCAGTGTGTGAAAAAATCGAACAACACAGCGCATCAACGGCATTATAATCATTACAAGTTTTCCAAGCAGTTAGTGATGAAGGGAATTAACATGGCGTTCATAAATTACTTCAGCTCACATGCCCTGGCTTTATGGTGTGCGGTAGTGGCGTGGTGCGGGATAGGAATTTATGCTGTTAAGAGTGAGTGTGGTGAATCAACACTGACACAAACACCCTTATTTATAAGTGGTGAGGATGGTTATAATACTTATCGCATTCCAGCGCTTATCATTACAAACACAGGATCGGTAATTGCTTTTTGTGAGGGTCGTCGTTCTGGAGCTGGTGATGCTGGTGATATTGATGTAGTTGCGAAGCGGTCGACTGATGGCGGGCTTACGTGGTCAGTTTTAAAAACGGTGTTTGATGATGATAAAAACACCTGTGGGAATCCCTGTCCAGTTGTTGATCAAACGACGGGAACGATTTGGTTATTATTAACGCATAATGCTGGGACCGTTTCTGAGGGAGCTATGGTAAAAAAAACAGGAGCCGATACCCGTACGGTGTGGGTGTGTAATTCTACCGATGATGGACAAACGTGGTCACAGCCAATTAATATTACAGAAAGCGTTAAAGATCCACGCTGGGGCTGGTACGCAACAGGCCCAGGGATTGGCATTCAACTACAGCATGGTCCGCAGGCAGGACGTTTATTAATTCCAACCAATATGAGCTATGACGCAGAAAAAGGCGCCTTGCACGGCGCATTTAATTATGGGGCGTTGGCAATTTTTAGTGATGACAACGGTAAAACATGGCACAAAAGTCAGAACAGTATTGGACCAGGAGCTAACGAATCACAACTCGTTGAATTAAGCGATGGGCGGGTGATTTTAAATACACGCATGCAAACGCATCGTAGTACAGGTGGACGTGGGATTAGTACGAGTACTGATGGTGGAGTAACCTGGGCACCATTACAAGAGGACACGCAATTGCCGGATCCCATTTGCCAAGGATCAGTTATTCGCTTTGATCAGTCAGATCCGAATGGAGCAGAACGCTTATTATTCTCTAATCCAGGACAGCCCTTAAAAACAAAATCGGGAATACGCGCAAATATGACGGTGCGATTAAGTCAGGATGGTGGTAAAACGTGGCCGATTATGCGCTCGCTGTCACCAGATAAAGCCGCTTATTCCTGTTTAGGAGTATTGGCAGATAAAACTATTTTATGTTTATATGAAGCGGGCGAAAAAAAATATCATGAATCAATTCGTCTCGCGCGATTTTCATTGTCATGGGTGATGGGACAGTAAAATTGCTATAAGCGCGTGATAGCGTGTCGGATATTTTATTAGCGTATAAATATCAGTTATAAATATTTTTCTTTGTAGCAATAAAGCCGTGTAAAATAAGGCATATTTAGCATCTGGCTTTTCTTTATTTCGGTGCGAACCTTTGTTATGCAGGTGCTTTTGCTTGTCGGTGCTGCCGTTGGACTCGCGATGGATGCGTGCGCTGTTGCGATTTCTCGTGGCATAGCCATTCGCGAGCCATCATGGCGCCAAGCAGCAACGATGGGAATGGTCTTTGGTTTTTTTCAAGCTGCCATGCCATGTATTGGCTATGCTGCTGGTCTTGGAGCAAAACCCTATATTGAGGCAGTTGATCATTGGGTCGCTTTTATATTGCTTGCAATAATAGGTGGAAAAATGTGGTGGGAAGGTTGGTCGATGCAGGAAGACATCAATAAAACGAATTCTTGGCCAACGATGAAAACCATGTTGTTACTGGGCATCGCGACCAGTATCGATGCCTTAGCAGCAGGTGTTACGTTAGTAACAATGGATCAATCGTTATGGTTAGCCGTGTTAATAATTGGGACAGTCACAGCACTGCTATCAACCCTGTGTGCACATTTTGCCCGCCACTTAGGTAATCGTTTTGGTCGCTATGCCGATATGTTTGGTGGTGTCCTGTTAGTCGGATTAGGGACCTGGATTCTAATTAGCCATCTCACAGGTATAAATTAATAGACATATTCAATGTCATTCGGCTAATTAGCGCATTTCCCCCTGTAAAATAGACGTTTTGAATACAGTTTAACCCCCGAAGACGTAGAGAGCGCAGAGAGCGCAGAGGGAATTTGCAAAAAAATCTTAGCTCATGCCATTACCTTTTATATGGCAATAAACGGTAATTTGTATTGTAGATTTGTTTATAAACCATCTCTGCGCTCTCTGCGGTTAATTGCTTTTTGGTGTATTTCTCATTAACCCAGAAACGCCGATATATATATGGTTCTTAGCCGAATAACATTGAGACATATTAATTTCTGATATCACTAATATTCCGTGCAAATGAATAGCCTTTAATGCAAAAGCTCGGTAAAAGAGTCTTAATCACGCCGCTTGAATCAAAACGGTCAGTTATGGAATTTCATTGGGCATCAGTGTAAGACTATCTGAGGCTACTTATATTGGGAAAGACGGTTGGTGCCACATCACGATAGAAATCACGGGTGAGGAAATGTTGGTCTATACTGATAACAAACACGTCTTGTACGGCAAGCACTCATGATTGGCCGTGAGAAATCGTCGATTAATATTATTATGAATGGTTCTGGTGCGCGATTAGATAATAGTAAAGTGTATGCCGCTGCTCCACATACTGATTGGGATAAACATAAAGAGTTGCTCAATATAAAATAAAATATGAGTTAATCGAATTAATTATATTCCTTTATTTTTAGTGTTGAGTTAATAAAAGATTTGCAAATTTAATGTAATACGGTGTGCATAATAACGAGTCAGTTATTGGGTAATTCTAAATCCAAAAAGAATATTTTTGCTTAAACAGAAATGTCTTTTAGATAGCAATGATTAAGCCAGATATGTGATATAGATCATATTAATGCAATCGGTCTGTGAGTTTATGCAAAAATTAGTCATCTAATAAGCTGGCATTACGCAAAAACAGGAATATTTCATAGACTTTGGTAGTGGTATTGATAGACATCGGCCAGTCTTCATTCTTACCACCAAGCCATCACCTCAGATGATGGATACCAAAGAAAGAAATACATTATGATAGGTTTGATCCTGCTTATAATCGGAATGCTAGCTGCTTTTGTAGGTGGCATTTGGCTTCTCGTCGTAATATTCAAAGAAAGCGTGCTCTGGGGCGTATTATCATTAATATTTGGACCAGTTTCATTAGTCTTCGTCGTTATGCATTGGGATATTAGCAAGAAACCATTCTTAATCCAAATAGCGGGGATTGTTATTGCGATAATTGGAGCGGTGATAATGGGGCCCATGGAATCCAACATCACAACTCAGTAATTTTGTCGCTGGATGTGGTTACAAATAAAACTAATCACTAAAAACAAAGCCCCGTGCGCTTTAAAACGCACGGGGCTTTTTTAGGGTTGGCGCGCCGGAGAGGACTCGAACCTCTAACCTTCTGATCCGTAGTCAGATGCTCTATCCATTGAGCTACCAGCGCAGGTACGGGCGGCGGAGCATAGGAAAAGCAGCCATTGGTCAAGACAGGAGGCTTGTTGGTCTGGGAGATTCGTCGAAATGATGGGAAAATACCGCATGATTGCTGTCTATCGATAGCTTGCGATTCGTGCTGAGGGGAGCGCGCCGGTTGTGCAGCGGCTTGGTTTGCCAAACAGACACATATTGCCTGCACGCTGGGGTCCCTAGGCTGCGGCCCTTCCACGGCGCACCCATGCTTATCGTTATCGACAACTACGACAGCTTCACTTGGAACTTGGTCCAATACCTCTGGGAATTGGGCGCGCAGGTGTCGGTGTTTCGTAACGATGAATTGACGGTGGAGGAGATCATGGCCAAGCAGCCACAGCGCTTGCTGATTTCTCCTGGGCCGTGTTCACCGAATGAAGCCGGTGTGAGTTTACAGTTAATTGAAGCGGCAGCGGCGAAGAAAATCCCTTTGCTGGGCGTATGTTTAGGTCATCAATCAATTGGCCAAGCTTTTGGCGGTGTGGTAAAACGTGCCGACCGGTTAATGCATGGCAAAACAAGTGTAATTCGTCATGACGGTCGGGGATTATTTACTGGTGTACCGACACCATTCACGGCTACGCGCTATCATAGTTTGATCGTTGAAAAATCCTTGCCAGCGTGTTTAGAGCCAACCGCGTGGACGACCGATCAAGAGGAATTAATGGGCATTCGTCATAAAGAATTACCAATCGAAGGGGTGCAATTTCATCCCGAGAGTTTTCTCAGTGAACATGGCCATCACCTGCTACGTAATTTTTTGGAGCAACGTTCATGAGCGATACGAATACGCGCGAACCCGCAGCGGATAATGATGATATCGTAGATGATGTCGCTGCCGATGCGTCGCGTCCTGAAGACGAGCAAAACGAAAATAATGAGACGGACTCCATTGAGTCCGAACAAAATGACAGTCATGAAAATGCTGAAGACACAGGTAATGATAACGCTGAATCAGATGAGCATGCTGATGGCGATCATGACCAAACACCAGCGGATGAGGAAATACGAGACCCTTTAGTGGAAACTATGGATGCAGCGGATTTAAAAACTAAATCCGAGGAACCCGACGCAGAGGATAATCAGGTTGCACCTGACGTCAGTGATTTGCCACCAGCTGAATTACGCGCAGCGGTCGAAGCGGTATTATTTGTGGCAACTAAGCCATTAACCATGGCGCGCTTACAAAAAGTTTTACCAGGAACCAGCATCTCATATTTAGAAGGCTTCTTACAAGGTTTGGCAACGCGCTACGACAAAGAAAATCGCGGCTGGGAATTGCGGCACATTGCAGGAGGCTGGCAATTATTGACGCGCCGCGAATTACATCCGTGGGTACGTCAATTAGATCGTAAAGAAATTCCCAATCGTTTATCGAAGAGCGCTTTAGAAACTTTGGCCATTGTTGCTTATAAACAGCCAATTACCCGTGGCGCGATTGAAGATATTCGTGGTGTTCAATGCGGACCGGTGCTGCGCCAATTAATGGATGTCAAATTAGTCATGGTGTCTGGCCGCGATGAAGATGTGATCGGTCGACCATTATTATATAGCACCACCGATGCCTTTTTGACCCGTTTTGGTTTAGGGCGCATTGAAGATCTGCCGCGTCGTCACGAATTTGGTGCGTAATCACTATGGCCGTGGCTCGTCTGCGCAGTATGCGGAGTAAGGTATGAGCCGAGTTGGCTACATAATATTGTTAGCCTTACTGGTTGGCTTAGGGACTTATGTGTACTGGCCCGAGCCAGGCGACCCGCCATTAACACATATTTGGACACAGGATGCACCTACGCGTTATCGCGTTATTCATGGTGATTTAGAACAGGAAATTGATGGTGATGTGGTGCACATGAAAGCGGTCGAGCGCCCATTAGATGCGGACTTACATCAGCGTTTATGGCGAACCATAAAACGTGCAGGGTGGATACCGACCAAAGTAATTAATGGCGTTCGTGAAGATCAACTGGATCAATATGGAATAGATGGAACCCAAGCGATTACCTGTGAGGGTTTGATCATGCGCTGGGGAAAAATTAAAGATGTGGGATATATTTGGGATGGATTAAAAGGGCGCATATTAATCAGCGACGAATGGTTTCATGATCGACTCACAGAAATGAGTCAACGCATGGATGTGTTGACTGCGTTAGAGCCGTCGCGATTTACCCGCATAACGGTCGACAATCTCAATGTGGCATTAATGCAGGGAACTAACCCGGGCGATTATCCTCGGTGGCGTGATGCCGTGCAACCGCAACGACCTGATTTTAATATGCGGGTTAATAAATTATATGATTTACTCAGTACCTTTCGTATTACCGATTTAACCATTCCACCACCCCGATTAATAAAACCATTACATACGCTGCGTTTTGCGACCGATGACCCGACGATTCCTGAGCAAATATTGCGTTTATGGACAGACACCGATGGATTATTACTGCAAGTCGATAAACAACCCGTACAAAAAGTAACTGGGCCCACAGCACAATTATGGAAAGATGTTATCGAAAAATTTGATCACGATTATTTATTTAATTTATACGAAGAATTTGCTGCTCAGCCATTAGCGGAAGTGCGTGTGCTTGCCGATGGCTCGGAACGCTTTCGCTTAGAAAAACATGGGCTACGTGATGATGTTGAAGGCCGCAGTCAGTGGGATGTTGTGTGGCCAGGTGGTCGTGAACCAGCAAGCGCTGAAGCGGCGCCATTAATTGCGTATACTTTAGATCAGTTACAAGTGCGCGAGCCGCGTAAGCGCCTTCCAGGTGATGATCCTGCTGCCGCTGCGCTTAAAATAATTTTTGTTTTTCAACAAGATCGTAAAACCATGGAAGTCGCGATAGATAATGGCGTCGTGTATAGCGCAACGCATGTGGCGAAGGCCATTAATTTACCAGAGTTTTTTAGCGATTTAACTGCTGATCGCATGTTAGATCCGGCTTTAACATTTCGTGGTGCTGAACGCGTGGTCAAAGTGCAACGGCAATGGCATCAAGGAGAGCAAGCCGGACGCGCCGAAGTATTTGCGGTGCAGTCGGGTTCAGGTGAATCAGAAGGCGTGTGGACGCAAACCTATCCGAAGGAAGATAAAGGACAGGCAGTAAGTACGGTAGCAATTGATCAGTTGGTACGCGCATTATGCACGGCGAAGGGAACCAAGGTGCGGTTGCATGATAAAAATGACCGTGCTGCTTTAGCACATCCTGATTTCGAAATGGATGTACGATTTGCGCCAGCAAAAGTACGTTTATCCAATGATCATTCGCGCTTAGTCGATACCAATGACCAAGATTTAGGTTTTGCATTTGTTCGTCAGGGCGGTCAGTGGCGCGCAATCGATAAAGAGGGTGGTGTGAGTTATGGTGTGACCGATGAATTAGTCGAGATGTTACAAGCACCTCTCATTGAAAATTTAGTTATTCCGCTCATCCCCAGTTTAGTAAACCGCATTGACCTCTATAACGCAAAAGAACGTATTCGCTTAATGCAAGTTGATGGACAATGGCGCATGCAATTATTAGCTGCGAACGGTGGTAAAGAATCTGACATAACTGATGCAGATGAGATAGCTGTTCGTCGTCATTTACGCTTGTTGGCAGGATTGCGTGCGGTGCGTGTCGATCCGAAAGCCGGACCATTTTCGCTTGGTGAATTATATGGCACGGTGGTGTGCGTATTTCCAGGAGCTGATAGCGGCGACACGCGCGTCACATTAACCGTGGGACCAACGGTCGATAATGAAACGGCAGTGGTGGTCGAAGGTGGGAAAGGCATGCGCGGGCTGCCGCGTGGCCGCGTCTATGTTGACGCAGAAATTATGCGCCAAGTATTTCCCAGTTCTAAAACGTTTTCTCTCATGACAGGCAGTAAAAAAGAACCTGTAACAGAGACACCGCAGTGAGTTTAAAAAGTGAGGTCATGGCTGCGTTAGCGAGTGCGCAGTTACAACCGCTCCATCGCTTTGGTCAAAACTTCATGATTGATGAAGCCGCGGTTCAATGCGTCATTGATACGTTGCAATTATCACATGATGACGCTGTTGTCGAAATTGGTCCAGGAACCGGCATATTAACTGAGCGCATGTTAGCAGCGGGAGCACATGTTACCGCTATCGAAATTGATCGAGGTTTAAGTGTTGTCCTACAAAAACGATTTGTTGAAACGGGCGCACACTTCACGTTGGTCCATGATGATTGTTTAGAAACCAAAAATAAATTACATGCCGCCATTCTAGCAGTGAGCGAAGCGGCCCCATGGAAAATGGGTGCAAATTTACCGTACGATGTCGCATTGCCGGTGTTATTAAATGCAGCAGCATTACCACGGCCGCCGCAACTCGTTGTTGTCACCGTGCAATTTGAAGCTGCCGAACGTATGTGTGCACGTCCCGGAACAGCGGCCTGGGGTGCGAGCGCAGCGACCATGCAGGCAGCAGGCAATCCATCGCTCGTTAAAAAATTGCCGCCAGGTTGTTTTCACCCACGCCCCCGCGTCGATAGCGCCATAGTGCGTTGGCAACCGCAAGCCGCATTGCCAGTTGGTTTTGGTCGGTGGTGTCGCCTGGTTTTTGCAGCACGGCGCAAAGTGCTGACGCGTGCGCTGCGTGATCAGGGTATGGAACGCGACGTTGCCGCAGCAGCTGTCAGCGCTTGTGGTCTGAATTCAGAGCGCAGGCTAGAATCGCTTGATGCGCCAGAATTACTGGCGCTGTACCGCATTATAACGGATATGACCGGAGTAATTGGGGAATAATAAAATGACACAGATTAAATATCTCATTATTGGCGTGATCGTGGGCGGTGCGCTCATGTATTTAATGTCAGCAATAAACGCGCAGTCAGCTCAGACAACTACTGGCAATACAACAGCAGTATCCGCACCCGCTGCTGCGAGTGCTGCGACACCAGCAGCAACTCCAACAACAACTCCAACAACAAGTCCAGCGCCACCGTCCTCAAATGAGTCGTCAGCTAATGATTTTGGCTCATCGCCCGTGGTAACCATTAACAAAAACCCCATAACATTACGCCAAGTTGAAGATACGTTACTCAGTCAAGAAGGCGTGCGTCAATTATTGGAAATGCTGGAGAAACAATACAGCGTGACGGATTGGTCAAAATTAAAAGATAAAGATGTCATAGTACAAACTGCGACCTGGCGATTAACGCGCGTGATGTTAGCCGCTCAATTATTGCAGCAAAAAGCAGGCGATGCACGAGAAGATCTCATTGGCATCGAATTAGTACGCCAAGCATTAGAAAAAGAAAAGATCGTCATTGATGAGACCGCTATTCAAAATGAAGTAAAACGCATGGAAAAGCGTCATTATGATGCGCTAGAAGTGCGTAATAAACCGTACATGGAGTTCCGCTCGTTTATAGAACAAACCCAAAAAATGAAATTTGATGAATATATTCATCAAGAAGGTTTTAAGATGGGGGCGGGCATTCGTATTTTAGTTGAACGTCAAGCACAGCAATCCATTGCCGATGAACAATTACAAGATTATTTAAAATTACATATTAATAACTACCGTGTTCAAGAAGCAGCCGATCTCAGTTCGATTTATATTCCTTATCAACTGACCAAAGATGCTAATGGTGCTGATGTGGTTACCGAAGAAGAAAAAATACGCCTTTTCGGTGTGATGCAACAATTGCACAAAGCGATTATCAGTCGTCAGGTGTCATTCGAGCGAACTTTTCAAACATTTGGAAAAGTGTACGAGCAACACGCGGATCCAGGTGGACGTTTAGGTTTTGTGAACCGTGATGGTAAGCGACCAATTAAAGGATCACGTGTGATTAATTCTTTGGTCATGGATGAGGCATTTGCCGCGCAGCCACCCTACCCCGTTTTATTAAAACCTATTGCTACTGCGGAAGGTATGGAATTAGCCCTCGTGCACAGCCGTCGTTCTGGAAAGGAACCAGTTTTTAACGAGATTAAAAATCAGGTGATTTCGGATATTGTTGATGCGGAATTAACCGTGCGTACGCAGCGCACGCTTGAAGGTTTGCGCCGTGACGCGGTTATTGATTACCAAAGTTTACCGCCGCTGATTAAAAAACGTGCTCAGGATGCGGGATTAACCACCGCAACACAAACGGCTCCGTAGATTTATCCTTTGGAAGTCCGGAGGTCCGGAAGTCCGGAAGTCCGGAGGTCTTGGGTAATACCAATTCCGGCTCACTATATCCTAAATAATAAGACACTTACATGGAGGACCGGAGAAACGGAGAAATACCAAGGTGGAAATCCTGTGGTTATTGAAAAAAAGCACAGCTTTCCTCTTCGGCTCTCTGGTTCTCCATGTTAATCTGTTGCCATTACGGATGATTTGAGGCAGAATTAACTGTGATGTGGCTATTTATTTTGCTGCTGCAGAAAGGTGTTCGCTGCGCTCACGGTATTTAAAATAAATGTTTTAGTTATAGCGCGTAGCGCAACGTTTTTGCAGCCTTAAAAATAAAACATCCATCTATAAATTAATTATCCGAACACGCCAGACTTCCGGACTTCCGGACTTCCGGACCTCCGGGCTTTATAAAAAGATCCTTTGCAAAGCCTGAAAACTCGTTTTCAAACCCTAAACATGTCGTTTTTAGCCTGTGTGAATCGCATGGCTTGGTCACACACCACGGGGTAGTGTCGAGTCCGGCGTGTTTTCCGGTTCTGGCTCCCGTTCATGATAAGAGGCCGGTAGGAACTTATGAGCTATGACATGAACCAATTGCTGGAAGTCTGCTTACAGCAAAATGCGTCCGATATTCATATCACGGTTGGCCGTCCGCCGAGTTTCCGTATTCACGGTGGGATTAAAAGTTTAAAGTCAGCAGAATTAACTGCTGACGATACCGCGATGCTGATGAAGCAAATTACCAGTGAGCGCGGACAAGCTGAAATTGCTGAATTGGGTTCAACTGACTTTGCTATTGGCTACCAAGATAAAGCGCGTTTTCGTGTGAACGTATTTAAACAAAAAGGCCGCATCGCGATGGTCTTGCGTTTAATTCCATCAAAGATTTTAACCTTCGATGAAATTGGTCTGCCACCGCATGTCAAAGATTTATTAACCCGTCCTCGTGGTTTAATATTAGTCACTGGGCCGACTGGTTCTGGAAAATCGACTACGCTCGCGACTATGATTGACTTTATTAATTCAGAAGAAGAGATGCATATTATTACGATTGAAGATCCAATCGAATATTATCACAACCATAAAAAGTCGGTGGTAAATCAACGCGAATTACATGTCGATGTGCCATCATTCGAAGACGGCTTACGCCGCGCCCTGCGTGAAGACCCCGACGTGATTCTGGTGGGTGAAATGCGTGACTTGGCTACGATTAGCGCGGCCATCTCCGCTGCTGAAACTGGTCACTTAGTGTTCGGCACCTTACATACCACTGGT
>JAHEDF010000456.1 GCA_024641365.1 Planctomycetota bacterium
GTGGTGGCATATATTTTAAAATTTTGCAAAAGTTCATGCGTGATATCGCTCACTACCGGTGAACGCTTGACTTGCTGAGCGACAAATTCGGTAAAGACCTGCATGACACCTTTATACTTGGTGAGGGTCTTTTTGGCAGCGTCGTCGTGGATCATTTTTTCTAATTCGATGCGCACAAAATCGACCAGATCCACTTTGGCTTGAAAGGCTGGTGCTTCGACACCGGTGATCGCGGCCATGTGCACTTGGCCACGGATCATGTCGAGCATGCGACGGGCTTCAGGGAGAGATTTGGTATGGCAGCTACGGGAGATGCGACGACCACCAACCGTGGTGTTGATGTGAATAACATCACCGCGCCAAGAGAGCCCTTCGGGCAGGTAAATTTTCGGCGTCATATTTTGCTTCTTTGGGAGAGGGGTCCAAGAAGCCCAAATTCTTTGCGTAGTTTTTGCGTGGTCGAACACCTGATTGGGGGTGATTTTGACGATCACCTGCAATCACGGACGGTCACCCATAATCACGAAAAACGCCGGTATAAACCGCCTTTTAATGCAAAAACCCCAAAGCCATCGGGCTCCAGGGTTTTGAGTATCGGAGAGGGGGGGATTCGAACCCCCGATTGAGTTTCCCCAATGCCGGTTTTCGAAACCGGTGCCTTCAACCGCTCAGCCACCTCTCCAGGTCGTATGCGGGAGGCACTTTCTATGACCGAAGTGCTGACTGTAAAGCCGTCGTGAGTGCGCTTGGTAAATCTAACGTACTTCATTTAAGTCCCTTATGAGCAGCACTATACGTTGCTCTACAGTGGTGATGAGTCACGTCGGCACATAACGATGCCACCTGTATGCGCACAAATAACAACCATGCCGAGTAAGTTCTAACGCCAGTTCGCTGAGCAGCGGGCTGCGCGCGCCGTGTGTTGCCGTACCGACACGCTGACGTGCGTGTCATCGCATCTGCGCTTCATAAGCGATGATCGCACTCTACACCTGCTGTATGCGAACAGTGAAAAATATAACCTGGTGTGCAGCGCTCATTGGTTTGTTTATAGCACAGACGTCAGCCGAAGAATTAGCAACTGCGACCGTAATGGCGACACCGAATGCTGTTGCTGCAGATGCCGTGGTAGAAGACTGGCCCTATTTTTTAGGTCCACAGCATAATGGCGTTAGCACAGAGACAAAAATAAATTTAACGTGGGGAACTGAAGGCCCTAAATTATTATGGACCTTAGAACGCGGCTCTGGTTACGCATCTCCATCAATTGCCCAGGGTAAATTAATTTATCAACATCGCCTCGCTGATAATAATAGAGTAGAATGTTTGCATCCTGAAACAGGCGCGCGTTTATGGCATCGAGATTTTCCGGTGATGTACGAAGATCGTTATGGCTACAATGATGGACCACGCTCTACCGCTATTATCGATAATGATCAGGTGTTAGTGTATAATCAAAATGGGGTATTGCGTGCGCTCAATGTAGCTGATGGCACAGACCGTTGGACACGTGATGTAAATGGTGATTATGAAGTCCCACCGAATTTTTTTGGTGTCGGCACAACGCCATTGGTAGTCGATAATCTCATTATTTTAAATGTCGGTGGCCCACAGGGACCAGAAGTAGTTGGTCTAGACCGAACCACGGGAAAAACCGTATGGACGGCAGGTGATCAATGGGGCGCTAGTTATGCCACGCCCGTTCCGGGTATAATTCATGGCAAAAAACGCGTATTTGTTTTTGCTGGTGGCGAAAGCCGTCCAGCTACTGGTGGTTTATTATGTGTGGATCCAACAACTGGTGCCGTGGATTTCCGTTTTCCATGGCGCAGTAAAAGTTACGAATCGGTGAACGCCTCATGTCCGGTGATTATTGATAATCAGGTTTTCGTCACGTCCAGTTATCAAACAGGTGCCGCGCTGTTATCCTTAGATGAAAATATCCAGCCGACCACATCGTGGACCAACGAAGCATTTGGTGTGCATTTCGCTACGCCGATTCATCAAGATGGTTATATCTATTCATTTGCAGGTCGTAACCATCCCGATGTTGAAATGTCGTGCATCGAATTAGCCACCGGAAAAATTATGTGGAGTGAACAACCCCAGTGGAAAGATTCGCTCATGCAAAATGGAAAAATTCCACGTGAAATGACCATGTCACCATTTCGTGGACAATTTTTACAGGTCGAAAATAAATTTATTTGTTTAGGTGAAGAAGGGCATTTGCTGTGTTATGATTTATCAAAAACTGGATTTAAAGAGTTGAGCCGCGCTTGGGTTATTAAAGCATCTGAATCATGGACGCCACCAGTGCTCAGCCATGGTTTATTATATCTGTGCCAAAATAAAAAAGGCTATGATGGTTCGGCAGCGCGTTTACTGTGTTTTGACCTGCGGGGAAAATAGTTACTCACAGCAATGTGCGAGTTGGCGTGGCCCTACCTTGGATAAATAGCAGATGCACGCCAGTAGTTCTGTGCGCATTTGCAGGTAAAAGTTAACGCACCGTTCCAGGTTTGAAGTTTATTGCCCTATCATGGTCCTAGTACTTGTGGTATATTTGGTGGGTTTCATGAGGTTTTTTCAACGAAACAGACTAGGATCGTATTCATAAATATGCGACGTCGTATTTTCATTATGAGAGCCCTCGTGTGCACATGGCTGTGTGCGTTCGTGAATCCACTCATGGCTGCTGAATCGCCAGCAGGTATAGAATTTTTTGAAACAAAAATACGTCCTGTCTTGGCCGAGAAATGTTATAAGTGCCACTCAGTTGAAGCTGAAGGGAAGAAAAAATTAAAAGGTGATCTCTATCTCGATAGTAAAGCAGGTGCCGTAAAAGGTGGCAAAGAAGGTCCTGCCGTGGTGCCTGGGGATGTGAATAAAAGCTTATTGATTAAGGCGATCAAATATCATGGCGATTTGGAAATGCCGCCGAAAGAAAAATTACCAGATCATGTTATCGCGGATTTTGAAAATTGGGTAAAAATGGGTGCACCAGATCCGCGGGTTGGTGATAATGCGCCCAAGGCTGGCTCAGCAATTGCTGAGCACAGTAAATCACATTGGGCATTTCAAAAAATTCAGGCACCAGCGGTCCCACAGATAGCCAACACCACGTGGAGGCATAACGACATTGATAATTTTATTGCTGCCAAATTAGACAAAGCACAGCTGCATCCAGCGCCACGAGCAGAGAAAGCGGCCTTAATACGTCGTGCTTATATTTCTGTGATTGGATTACCGCCGACTGCAGAAGAAATAGCGGCGTTTCACGCTGATACTTCGCCACAGGCGTTTGAAAAAGTGGTGGATCATTTATTAGCGTCACCAGCGTATGGCGAGCGGTGGGGCCGTCATTGGTTGGATGTGGCACGTTATGCGGATACAAAAGGGTATGTGTTCCAAGAAGAACGTGGTTATCCATATGCGTACACCTATCGCGATTGGGTAGTACAGGCATTAAATGATGACATGCCCTATGATAGATTTTTACAATTACAGATTGCAGCAGACCGATTAGTTACAGAGCAGGATAAAAAACATCTGGCAGCTATGGGATTCATG
>JAHEDF010000457.1 GCA_024641365.1 Planctomycetota bacterium
GCGGTGGGGCCGTCATTGGTTGGATGTGGCACGTTATGCGGATACAAAAGGGTATGTGTTCCAAGAAGAACGTGGTTATCCATATGCGTACACCTATCGCGATTGGGTAGTACAGGCATTTAATGATGACATGCCCTATGATAGATTTTTACAATTACAGATTGCAGCAGACCGATTAGTGACAGAGCAGGATAAAAAACATCTGGCAGCTATGGGATTCATGACCGTTGGTCGGCGTTTTTTGAATAATATTCATGATATCATTGATGACCGCTTAGATATTATCGGGCGCGGCACGATGGGTGTCACTATTGCGTGTGCCCGTTGTCACGATCACAAATATGACCCGATACCCACCAAGGATTATTATGCTTTATATGGTGTATTTGCATCGAGCGAAGAGCCGAAAGAGTTACCGGTAGTTGGCATCGCATCCGACCCGTCAGCGACCAAAGCATTTGAAGTTGAATTAGCCAAACGCGAAAAAGCCAAGAATGAGTATAAAGAAAAAGTATTTCATGATGGTCTCACCAAACTACGCACAGAATCAGAGTTAACGAAATACCTGTTAGCAGGCTGGGAAATGATAGGGAAAGACGGACAGGATATTACCGATATTGCCAACAAACAGGTATTGTTACGCGCTATCGTGCAGCGTTGGAAGGACTACTTGCAACGCACAAAAAGTAATGACCCGGTATTTGGCCCTTTACGTGATTTGGCTGGTATTTCACCGAATGAATTTTCGGCACGCGCCGCAGAGCGTTTTGCAACGCTTAAAAATAACATAAATCCACTAGTCGCGGAGGTGCTGAAAAATACCAAACCAGAAAATAGTGAAGTTGTGATTAAACAATTTGCGACCTTATTAGCATCGATGAATGCGGATCAGCCACATGCTGATACCAATAAAGAACAACTACGATTAGTTTTACGCGGTGACAATGCACCAACGAATATTCCATATGAAAAAGCGAATGATGTGCTGACGCGCAAAGAAGAAGATGAAGTTCGCAAACTACAGCGTAAAATTGATGAATTACCAGATAAACATCCAGGCGCACCACCACGGGCGATGGTCATGTACGATAAAGATAAAGCGCACGATGCGCGGGTTTTTATTCGTGGTCAGCCGGGCAATAATGGTGACGTTGCGCCGCGCGCCTTTTTAAGTTTTCTTGCCGGTAAAGACGCCAAGCCATTTTCAAATGGCAGTGGGCGTTTGGAATTAGCGCAAGCTATTACCAGTCCGGATAATCCACTGACCGCACGGGTCCTGGTTAATCGCGTTTGGACTTGGCATTTTGGTAAAGGATTGGTGCGTACGCCCAGTGATTTTGGATTGCGCACCGAAGCGCCTGTGCACCGTGATTTACTTAATTATTTAGCCCACCGCTTTATGGCAGAGGGTTGGTCACTCAAAAAATTGCACCGCCTCATTTTATTGTCGGCAACCTATCAACAATCAGCGCTTACGTCGGCACAAGCACTTCACATTGATCCAGAAAATATATTATGGTCACGCGCTAATCGCCAACGGTTAGATTTAGAATCCTTACGTGATTCAGCATTATTAGTGAGTGGTCGATTGGACCGCACTATTGGTGGTCGCGCGGTCGATTTTAGTCAGCAAGCAACCACTAATCGTCGTACCCTGTATTTGGAAATAGATCGACAAAATTTACCAGGGATGTTCCGTGCCTTTGATTTCGCCAGCCCTGACGCGCATACGCCGCAGCGATTCCATACCACGGTACCACAACAAGCATTATTTTTGATGAATAATCCGTTTATGTTAGCGCAAGCCCGCGCGCTAACGACGAAAACAAAGAGTATAACAAATCCTGAGCAACGTATTGAGGCCCTTTATAAAACAGTGTTAGCTCGCTTGCCAACGGCTGCTGAACGGGCACGTGCCGCACAATTTATTAGTCAGGTGGGTTTATTCCCAGATGATGACGGCGAGGTACCATTATGGGTTTACGGATATGCGCACTATAATCCATCACAAAAAACTATTTCAGACTTTAAAGCACTGCCAATTTTTAAAGAGGAACGTTGGCAAGGCAGTGAAAAATTTCCTGATAAAATATTAGGTCATGCGATGCTACAAAAACATGGCGGTCATCCTGGCAATTCGCATGCGGTAGCTGTGGTGCGGCGGTTTGTGGCGCCGCTTGATGGAACCTATCGTGTGTCTGGGCAATTAGCGCGGGCCAGTGAAAACGGTGATGGCATTACTGGCATTGTTATTGCCAATAATAATGCGGTTGAGTACTGGTCGATCACCACGGGTAAGACCCCAACAAACGTGGATGGCATAGTTTTAAAAGCCGGACAATTTCTCGATCTTGTCGTTGATTGTAACGATAACCCCAACAGTGATTCCTTTACATGGCATCCAACCATTGAGCGCGCGGACGGTGGTCGCTGGGCAACCGATACGACGTTTAGTGGTCCGAAAAAACCACAAGAAAACTTAGATCCGTGGTCACGCTTGGCCCAGGTCTTATTGCTCAGCAATGAATTTGCTTTTACAGATTAATGGAGACGTCGCACATGTTTACGCCAACACGCCGACAATTATTAGCCCGCACCGGCATGGGTTTTGGTGCGTTGGCATTAAGTCAATTAATGGGACAGGACTTGTTGGCAGGTGAGGCAGCGCCCGCGCCATTTCAAGATTTATTACCACGGCAGCCACATTTTCCGGTCAAAGCAAAACATGTTATTCATATTTTTGCGAATGGCGGCGCCAGTCACATAGATACCTTTGATCCCAAACCATTATTAAATGAGTATCACGGGAAAATGTTGCCAACGACGTTGAAAACGGAACGTCCAACTGGAGCCGCGTTAGGTTCGCCATTTGCTTTTAAAAAATATGGTAAAAGCGGTATTGAGGTAAGTGATCTCTTTAAACACGTCGGTGATTGCGCCGATGATTTGTGTATTATTCGTTCGATGCACGCCGATGTGCCAAATCATGAGCCATCATTATTATTATTAAACTGCGGTGATGCACGTCAGGTGCGTCCCAGCATGGGGTCATGGATGACCTATGGCCTGGGAACCGAAAACCAAAATCTCCCAGGTTTTGTCGTGATGTGTCCGGGTGGTTATCCGATTCAAGAATCGCAAAACTGGCAGGCCGGTTTTTTGCCGGGTATTTTCCAAGGTACCCATCTCGATACAAAACATGCTGACGTCGATAAATTAATTGAAAATATTAAGCATCATTATGGATCATCACAACAGCAGCGCATGCAGTTGGATTTATTACTGGAGATGAATAAGGAACATTTAGAAACGCGGGAGCGTGATGCGCAATTAGATGCCCGTATTCAGTCTTATGAATTGGCTTATCGTATGCAGATGGAGGCGAGCGACGTTTTTGACCTCAGTAAAGAACCAAAGCATATTATGGATATGTATGGGCAAGGCACGCAAGCGCGGCAAATGCTCTATGCGCGACGCATGATCGAAAAAGGCGTGCGCTTTATTCAAATCTGGCACGGTGATGGGCAACCATGGGACAGTCATGATGATTTAGAAGTTAATCATAA
>JAHEDF010000458.1 GCA_024641365.1 Planctomycetota bacterium
AACGTATCCATGGGCGCGGCAGGCTAGCCACTGACCCGCAACACGTAAGGGGTGAAGTGGGTAAGGCTAACTGACGCTGTACTAGTTATCAGATTACCCGCTATTTGTCGGCTTTTTGCTCGGTTGCGACCGGTGGCAATGAGTCGATAAAGTGCGCGTCGGTGCGCTTGAGTTCTGCTATGGTGGCTGCCCGCATCTTTTCCAAACGCGCTTTATACGCTGGCTTCAATGCTAAATTGACCAGTTCTTCGGGATCATTATCGAGATCGTATAGCTCTTCGATTTCGCCTGGGATCAAATAACGCACGTATTTAAAGCGTTCGTCTCGCAGTAATACATACCACGTGAAATCATTGAGTTGGCATTCGCTCGGATTCGATAAATTGATATCAGCGCCATATTTCTTGCCCGTATGGGTCATGATCATTGGTCGATCTACCACCGTACTCGGGTCATGTAATTGTGGCGTCAAATCATGACCATGTAATTTCCACGGCACGGTTACCTGAGCTGTTTGTAAAATAGTAGCGACTAAGTCAGGCGCATTAACTGGCTGCCGGCAAAAGGTTCCCGCTTTAGTCACACCTGGATAACTAATAATTAATGGTGCCGAAATACTCCCGTCATACGGAGCTAATTTTGCATTGATGCCGTGTTCACCCATAGCATATCCTTGATCAGCTACATAAATAATAAGGGTGTTGTCTAATTGCCCCGTTGCTTTGAGTGTGTCCATAATTTTCCCAACCCCCTCATCAATCGCGCGCGCACATTCATTCATTTGTTGAATCCACGCCTGTAAAGTTAAACCGGAGGTGTTTTGATTAAAATTACCAGCTTTACGTTTTTTGTTTGCTAATTCTGGCTCGCCATCATCGCCCGCGACCCATGCTTGCGTTAGATCTAAATAACGTGGCTTATCTGGACGTGGGCCAAAGACATCAGCCGGTGTTTTTGCATGGTTCCCTGCATAGCTGCCTTTATGGCGATCAGCAGGTGTCGTTGGTCCGTGAATGGCCGCATAACAAAGCCATAAATACCACGGTTTATCGGCAGCCTGTTGACGCTGTTTAATATAATCAATTGCCCACGTCGTATAATTATCGGTTGAATACCCCTTTTCTAAATCCGGTAATACAACGCCATCACGTTCTAATTGTTGATCGTAATAATATGATCCAGCATTATTCGGATATTTTGGACGGTTCCACACAATTTGATGATCCCAATCACGACCAAATCCTGAATCAACGCCGGTATGCCATTTGCCAATTTGCGCCGTGTGGTAGCCATTTTTTCGTAATTCGGCTGGGAAAAAAGGCGTTTGTTTGGGATCGTAAGCGCTGCCTGGATACTCCCCTTCCATGCGCATCGACTCAATACCGTGTTGTAAGCGTCCAGTTAACATCGACGCGCGTGATGGCATGCACCATGCGCCTAAATACGAACGATGAAAGCGCACACCAGTTGCCGCCAATGCATCAATGTTCGGTGTTTTTATCCAGGGATGCGCTTCCGGATAACAACTGACTGTTTTGTAGGACTGATCATCCGCATAGATGACTAAAATATTAGGTCGTTTTGTTTCCGCAGCGTGAGCAAAGATCATCATGCCAGCACCGGCCAACAACAAAATTAAACGTACAGTGGTAAATAGTGACATACAGATAATCCTTATAGCAAGATAGATGTGCACCGTGTGTTCTAACCGTCACAATAAACGCACAATTACCAGCAGGTGCAGCAGCTATGCCCTATCAGTGACAGATACGCTTATGCTTTTACACCAATGTATGAAAAGACTGCGCCGGATTTTTCCGCATTTCATCAATAAAACGATCATTCACAATCAAGGCGATGTATTAAAAAAAATTAACCGCAGAGGGCGCAGAGGGCGCAGAGATGATTTTTCAATATGTCTACTATAAAAACTACCGTTTAACGGCATATAAGGTCAACGAACTGAGCCAAGATCATATTATTTATATTCTCTGCGTCCTCTGCGCCCTCTGCGGTTAATTTATCCCGACCTTAGCGATAAATAGGAAAGCGTTGGCACAGCGCTTTTGCTTGTGCTCTCACTTCTGCAATGATTGCGGCATCGCCTTTGGCTTTTAAAGCGCGATCAACCAATCCAGCAATAATTTTTGCTTCAGCCACGCCAAAGCCGCGTGAGCAAATGGCCGGTGTTCCAATGCGAATGCCACTGCCTTGTTGTGCTGGTTGTTTATCGAATGGAATTAAATTTTTATTAACCGTGATACCAACCGTGTGTAATTGGTCTTCTGCTTCTTTGCCGGTAACACCAAAGCTCATAACGTTTAACGAAAAGACATGGTTATCAGTTCCGTTACTCACCACTGACCAACCTAATTTTTTAAATTCTTCTGCCATTGCCGACGCGCTGTCTTTTACGCGTCCCATGTATTCGGTAAATTCAGGTTTAAGGGCTTCGCCAAAGGCCACTGCTTTTGCCGCGATGACATGCATTAAAGGTCCACCTTGGATGCCTGGGAACACGCGGCTATTTACTTTCTTGGAAAATTCAGCGGTACGAGAAAATACCATGCCGCCACGCGGACCACGTAAGGTTTTATGCGTTGTGGTGCTGACAAAATCTGCATGGCCAAATGGCGTTGGATGATGACCGCTAGCCACCAATCCAGCGATGTGCGCCATATCAACAAATAAAATCGCACCAACTTTTTTCGCTATCGCAGCAAAGCGTGGGAAATCGATAATGCGCGAATAATTGGACGCACCTGCAATAATCATTTTTGGTTGGAATTCGACGGCTTGGGCTTCAAGCGCATCATAATCAATTTCTTGTTTGTCTTCCGTTACGCCGTAACTGGCAATGGTATAATCAAGGCCTGAGAAATTTAATTTATAACCATGGGTTAAATGGCCGCCGTGATCTAATGACATGCCCAATACTTTATCACCCTTTTGCAAACCAGCAGCCATGTACACTGCCATATTTGCCTGTGAACCCGAGTGTGCTTGCACATTTACGAAATAATCGGTTTTAAATAATTCTTGCGCACGGGCTTTTGCTAAATCTTCCACTTTGTCGACTTCTTCGCAGCCACCATAATAACGGCGTCCGGGATAGCCCTCAGCATATTTATTGGTGAGCACCGAACCCTGTGCTTCTAACACAGCCGTTGAGACAATATTTTCTGAGGCAATTAATTCGATGGTGTCTTGCTGCCGCTGCCATTCCGCTTGAATAATTTCTGCAACGGCTGGATCCGTTTCTGCTAATGGACGCGGTGCGGTATGCGAAACGCGATAAATGGACGGGGATTGAGCACGAGTTTGTTGAATAGCCATGAGCAAGCTCCAGGACAATGCCGCGCATAATGCGTAGCGGTTGATGGGTTGCCCAGGCGCGCGGCAATCGGATCAATGATCCAGGGACTCCCTCGCGGTTCACCGCGTCAGCTCACAAAGCTCAGCACCAGTCGTCCCTGGGGTGCGCAGTGTGGATGCCTAGTCACGTGCTCAAGGGGTACTTCTTTATGCGTCAGGAGGTCGATCAGCGTCCGGAAGTCCGGAG
>JAHEDF010000459.1 GCA_024641365.1 Planctomycetota bacterium
CCACTGCGCGTCGTTTCGGTACCGTTAGATGAATTAGACAGCGCTGCGGCTGCTGCGGGTGGTGGTTAATATGAAATTATTACTGGTTGAAGATAATGATCGCTTGCGCGAAACCCTGGGTTCTGGCTTACGTTCCCAAGGCTATGAAGTGGATTTAGCAATTGATGGTAATGAAGGCTGGCAATTAGCCAGCGAAGCGGAACATGATTTAATTATTTTAGATCGCATGATGCCTGGCATTGATGGCCTTGAAATTTTACGTCGCTTACGCACCTCTGGCTCATCGGTCCCTGTCTTGTTATTAACTGCTCGTGACGCGGTTTCAGATCGCGTCGAAGGCATTGATGCTGGTGCCGATGATTACTTAACCAAGCCATTTGCCGTCGCTGAATTATTAGCACGTATTCGCATGCTATTGCGACGCGGCCATCATCGCGCTGATCCAATTGTTCCCATTGGTGATTTAGAAATTGATACGGTTGCTCGTAGCGCCAGACGTGGCGGGCGTCGTCTGCATATTACGCCTAAAGAATACGCCTTAATTGATTATTTAATGACACGCCCAGGCGAAGTCGCCAGCCGTGCGGAACTCGCAAAACATTTATATGACAATGATGATGATACTGGGCAAAATGCAGTTGAAGTACTCGTCATGCGCTTACGTCGAAAATTACATCCGCCCGGTTCAAAACCTGTTTTGCATACACGGCGTGGCTTTGGCTATGAATTAGGTGGCGAACCATGACCACCACACCAACGCAAACAGCAACCAGTCTAAATCGACGACTCAGTGTCGCCGTTGTTGGGGTGACGTCGGCTGTGGTGTTGGTGGCAGCGTGTACCGTGTGGTTAGTTACACGATCAGTTTTATTAGAAGGTGTTGATCGCGAATTAATGGCGCGCTCTGAACGTTTACAACATTGGGAACCAATGGCGCATGCTGACTTTTGGCGCAACGCATTTAAAACGCCTGAGTCGCGCCGTCGTATCGAACGTGGTGGTCCAAATGATCAACGCCGCATGGTGTTGGTTGTGGTCAGCGCCAGTGATGGCAGCGAATTACATCGCTCGTCATCATTAGCACCTGATGCCGATATTAGGATAACACTGAATTTAGGGAAAACACCCGTTCCCACTACCAAACATATTGATGCGAATGGCTCTATTCGCGTTATCGCCTTACCACTTACACCCCGTGAGCGATCATCGAATGATGATCGGGGGCGTTCTGATGGGCGTAGTTATGAGATCCGTGGACGTATCGACAGTCGTGGCGATGGTCGTAGCGAAAATCAAAACAGCAGTCGTAATGATGGTGATAAAGAAAATATCATACCTGAAAAAATGACCGTCACCTCGGTCGTAATTCAGCCGGGTGAAAAACCAATGATTACCAATACCACCATTGAAAATAACACTGCAACAAAACCTGACACGAATCCTGCTGGCACGATAACGCTTGGTGAAAAGCAAACGACGCCCACTGCTACCAACGATATTAAAACACCAGCAAAAATTGACTCTGAAAAAGAAACGGTAACCACGCTAAAACCGGCTAATCAAGGCGTAATTGCTTATTTGGGTTTAGATTTAAGCCAAGTAGACAACGAATTATCCCGCATGGCATGGATGTTGGCTGGCCTATGGTTCGGCGCCACGTTATTAGCATTAACGACCATTCGCTTTTTACATCGTTCAGTACTGCGTCCAGCACGTGAATTAGCGACAGCCATTAGCGCTATGGGTCCTGACGATCTCACAAGACGCCTACCACCGCATGCGGGACCAATTGAATTAAACGGCGTCGTTCAGCGATTAAATAGTTTATTTGGATCGCTGGAGCAAGCGTTCAAACGAGAACAGGCCACCATTGCGAATATTGCACACGAATTACGCACACCGGTTGCCTCATTACGAACCGCGCTCGAATTTAGGCAAATGGAAGCGTCCACAGATGAAGAGCGACAAGCCATCAAAGGTTATTTGCATACAGTTGAGCGCATGCAAAACCAAGTGACCAATTTATTATTACTCGCACGTATTGAAGCAGGTAAGGAAGCGCTCGAAAAATGTGATGTCCACATTCCAGATTTAATTGACGAAGCGATTGATCGCTGGCAACCACGTGCCATGGAACGGCAACAAACTATAAGTGTTGAACATGGCATTACGGCAACCTGCATGACTTCACCTGATCATATTGGGTTAGTGCTCGATAATTTAATCAGTAATGCGGTGGCTCATGGCACGTCTAATGATCCTATTAAAATAATTTCAATTCAAGACGACACAGGTTTTTCTATTTCTGTAAGTAATAGTTTTTCTGGTGATGTAGACAGTAGTCAATTAGGACAGGCATATTACCGAGGTGATCAAGCACGTAGTCGTGACGATCACTGTGGTTTAGGATTAGCCTTGTGCCAGCGGCTCTGCCATTTGCTCGGTGCAACCTTGACCCTAAGCAATGTTGATGAGCGATTTATGGCTCTTGTTCGCATTCCGCATTAATTATTCGCTTTCGAATGTGATGATACAGACAGGGTTGACGCTGTGCACAGGCGGCGAATATGCCACCCATGATACTGGATAAGATAATCGCTCATAAACGCACGGAGGTAGCGCCATTACCTGCCGTAGATCGCGCTGTGTTGCGTGATATGGCGACCTGTCGAGGGTTTCGTGCAGCCTTAAAACGGCCAGCTAAAGACACTATTCATGTCATCGCGGAATGTAAAAAAGGCAGTCCATCCAAAGGAATTTTTACAACTGATTATGATCCGGTCATCATTGCTTACAATTATTTATTAGGTGGTGCCCATTGTTGTTCCGTGCTGACCGACGAAAAATTCTTTTATGGTTCGCTTGATGATATGAAGCGCGTTCGCGAAGCGGTTACGTTACCAATTATTCGTAAAGATTTTATTATTGATGAGCGTCAAATTGCAGAAGCTCGTTTAGCAGGTGCAGATGCCATTTTATTAATTGTTGCTTGTTTAGAAGACGGGCAAATGCGTGACCTACATGGCTTTGCTCAGGAAATAGGTTTAGACGTCTTAGTAGAGGTCCATGACGCAGAGGAAGCTGTTCGCGCAATTAAATTAGACGCTGACTTAATTGGCGTAAATAATCGCAACCTGAACGATTTTAGCGTGAGCTTAGAAACTACTTTTAGTTTATTACCGGCTTTAATAGATGGCAAACGCGTTATCGTCAGCGAAAGTGGTATTCGCACACGTGACGATTGTTTGTCCTTAGAAAAAGCTGGTGTTGATGCGGTATTAGTTGGCGAAACATTTATGACCGCACCGGATCCCGCTGCAGCGATTCGTAAATTACGCGGAAAATTAATGTAGTTCGAAGCTCGCAGTAGCTTCTCAGCAAAATAACGGCACAACGCATAACCATGCGCAGCATCATTACCGTGCATCCTGGATTTGAAGCATCTTGGCCGTGGGTTGCTGATGCTCTACATGCCCGTTGGCAAGCACACGGACCTGTCGAGTTTATTCGCACATTACCTGGTGATAATCGTACTGTCAGCGCCTTAATTGATCAGCCAGA
>JAHEDF010000460.1 GCA_024641365.1 Planctomycetota bacterium
AGACGTAATCAGTTTCGTATCTGTTCTATCACTAGGAGTTCAAGCATGTTTGTTATGCGTACCGTTTTCGCTTTGTCTGCTCTGTTATATCCAATGTTACCCGCGACGAGCGCAGAAAAGGATCCCAAGGAAAAAACAACTTATCTTGACCCAGCTATGGCAGATGCTGATTTCGCTTACCAGGGTGAATACACAGGTGAATTAACTGCTGGTGGAGAAAAGAAAAAAATTGGGCTGCAAATTATTGCCATGGGTGACGGAAATTTTCAGGCGGTTTATCACAACGGAGGTTTGCCTGGCGATGGCTATGATAAATCAAAACGTGAACGTGTCTCCGGTAAATTAGAAAACGATACAGTTACGTTTACAGGCGCAGCGTGGGTTGGGAAATTAAAAGAAAAAATGGTTGCAATGAGCGATAGCGCTGGCGCATCGTTAGGTCAACTTGCCTTTATTAAACGTGAGAGCCCGACCATAGGAGCAAAGCCACCAGAAGGCGCAGTAGTTTTATTTGATGGCACCAATCTAGATCAATGGCAAGCGGGTGCAAAAATGACGGAGGATAAATTATTGCAAGAAGGCGCGAATTCTAAGCCAACATACCAAAGTTGTTTATTACATGTGGAATTTTTCTTGCCGTATAAACCATTTGCACGGGGACAGGGACGTGGCAATAGCGGTGTCTATTTACAAGCGCGCTATGAAACCCAGGTACTCGACTCTTTTGGTCTGGACGGGAAGATGAACGAAACAGGCGGCATTTATAGTATTAAAGCACCAGATATAAATATGTGTTTTCCACCCTTGCAATGGCAAACCTATGATACGGAGTTTACGGCTGCGCAATATGAAGATGGAAAAAAAGTAAAAAATGCGCGTATGACGGTGCGCCTAAATGGCGTGGTGGTGCAGGATGATGTCGAATTACCAAAAACAACAACGGCTGCGCCACTGAAAGAATCACCAGAGCCCGGACATTTACATATTCAAAATCATGGCAATCCGGTGCGTTTTAGAAATATTTGGTTCGCCGAGAAAAAATAAGCGTGTAGGTAAACTGTAAACGAGTTATTATTATAGGGCCGTGTAAATCATTACACGGCCCTAATTCATTCTGTCAGTTACGTAAATATTCTGGCTACATGCGAGCAGCAATTACGTGATTTTTAAACAGGGAATGGTCTAGATTATTTCGGAAACCACGACATTAACTCAGCCGTAACTAAGTCATGGCCGGCACGGTTTGGGTGGTTAACTTGCGACATTAAATCGGGCAATGGCGTTCCACTGGCAATTTTTTGTTTAAAGGTTTTGAGGCTGTCGACTAAACCGACGCTATGTTCTGCGGCTAATAAGCGAATTTGTTCAGCATGCTGATTAAGGGGATCATTTGGATCGTCCATCTTGGCTTTTTGATCAGGAGTCGGGGTTAATAAGATGACTTTAATATTATGACTTTTGGCTTGTGTTATCATGGACGTCCAAGCTGCCTTCGCTTGTGCTAAACCCACGCGCCGATCATTTAGTCCGTAATCAATAGTGATAAGTTCCGGTTTGTGGTTGAGAACCTCATCGGCAAAACGTTTTTCTCCTGCAATGGAGTTTTCACCACCAATGCCGGTGACAATGACGTTCATAACCGCGTGCGGATAACGTTCTTTCAGCCCAACATGAAGTAAATGTGGATAGGCATTAAATGTATCGACGACTGGGGTTTTAAAATAGCCCGATGGAACGCTGTGCCCATGACAGACAATATGAATGGTGTGATTTTTGGGCCATAAAACAGTCATCGCTTTTGTTATATCTGATAAATAATCATTTTTATCAGAAACGTTCGCGGCCTGAGCGGTATGACAACACGCTGCCATCATGACGAATGACCAACACAGGGTTGCTGCTAAAATACGACAATGTGACATCATAGGTGCTCCTTGGTAAACATGTATGGATTGACGTCACTTTACCAACCGACAGTTTTCACAAGAATAGACAAAGTGACGGATTTTAAATGATTTGAAATAGTTGGGAAACTGATCAAAACGGCAATTCGCATGTGCCGCAGTAATGCCGTTTTGAGATAAGCATGGTTATGCGAATACAGACTAATTTATTCGCGAATCATAAATAGACTGACTGAGCAGCCGTAATGAATAGTAAATATTTTTTTAACTATTTATTTCTTTTCTACATCACGACCGCGCACGCATAACTGAATATGAAAAACACCACAGTCACTCGTAAATGCCATTTCATAGCACGGTAAATCAGGGCGATGCATAAGGTGGTGGGGACTTCCAGCAATGACTGTTGGGGTACTAATATCAAATTCATACGTGGTGCCGTCGAATCGTCCTTTTACTTGTCCGGCAACGACATTGGACATTTCTGCTAACGTATCGTGTACCATGGCAATATCAGGATCTGGCATTGCATCACCTAATACTTTGTGGGTTAATTCTTGAGCGGCTTCATAAGACATTGATAAAGATAAAACACGTTCAAGATTACCAAATAAATAAATCAAAGCGGTGACTTCACCAGGCATACGAAATTCACTTTTGGCTCGCAAACCTGATAATCGCGCTTTTGAGCCAGCCATTAATGACCACGCCTCTAATGTGGCAGCTAAAAATGGTTGCAACGCTTGATTGGGTCCCTCTCCTTCAGTTGATTGTCGTAATTCATCAAGCGCTTCAACTTCGGCAGCAATACGTTCGTCAGAAACATCGGGTGGTAATACGCCGGTAGAACCAAAGGCCATTAATTTACCAAAACGTTCACGTGAAGCATCTGCTGATACAGCAAAAGTAACCACGCTTGATCCACGTAATTGTGCGATCTGCCGTAATGCTGCATCACTGTTATCATCAAATATAATGGCCGCTTCAGTTTTGGGTTTAGGATTAGGAGCCGAACAAGACATCACATGACAAGAAAAACCGTCTGCTTCTAATAATTGACGCAGCGAAGCTAGGCGCGGGTGATCATTATCCGCACAAATGAGGACAGATAAACTCATACTACATCCTCTCGTCCAATATATTGGACACATTCACCAGAAACATTTTGTGGCGAAAAGATGGTGGCAGGGAATATTTTAATGATAATTCCCCAGAAATAATCTGTGCAATTAGACACGGTAATCTTGTGAGCTGTAAAGCTTATTAATTTAGTGCGCGAGGTTAGGTTGCGTTGTTGTGAAATTGTGTTGATAGTATTTATTGTTGGTAACGTCATGGCCGCTGGAACGGTTCTTACATGCATATGATTCATGAGGGCCTTTTTGTCCGCTTCATGCACAGTAGTGGCACGGGTACTCCTTGCTGCTTCGAAATCTGGGTAAGTCGCCTGATCAGTTAATAATAGGAGGTCATTTATAAAGTGTCTTAAAACGCACTGGTTGGAATGACGGTGTATTGTCATGAATGTGGTTTTGAACGCAAAAAAAAGCAAAATTACTCCGGTAAATATAAAATAGCGAAATGCTCGTTAGGGTTGGCCCTGTAATTATGACCTGCATTTTCATGAAGAGCAACGGCTTCAGTGGAGGCGAGCT
>JAHEDF010000050.1 GCA_024641365.1 Planctomycetota bacterium
GTCGTGAGTAAGAGTGAGGGTGAAAAAATAGAAATAAAATTGAGATCTAATAAACAAACTGTGCTAACCCCAGCGCTTCCATCATCAATAGCGAAAGATTTTAGCAGTTATCATATAATAATTGTTATTGATTCGGACAATAAAATAATTGAATTGCATGAACCAGATCGTGACGACGGCAAATATTATGTTGATAAGATTGGCACACCAGATCTTAAAGGGGATGGTGAATCGCAAGGCGTATTAAGTGACAATATGTCAGCGTTTGCAGGTCTGATTCGAGAAGGAGAACTGGAAACCGGGGTACATCATGCCTTGTCACTTCATTTCCCTAAAGCGATGATTCAGGCACATAATTTACAAATTGGTGATCGAGTTGCGTTACCAGTTACTTATAATCTTTCAAAAGATGCGGGTTTGTTAGAGCAACAGGTTATTTTAGCACTGCGTAAATACGGCGCCATAATTTCTTACTCGACCAATGTTAAAAAGCCGCAGATTGCTATAGACTCTCGCCTATCAGATGAGATTCACGAACGGGTCGCATCCACAATGGAATTGGTTGCTCCATCATTACAATTAATAAGCACCCCGTAATATAAATGATCATATGTAATGTCTGTAATTTGCATATCTTGACAGCGAGAGAGATCTGATTGAGTTCATCGACCCCCAGTAACATCAACAGGCATGGAACGTATGGTCGTTGAAAATCGTAAAAGCCGCGCCCATGTATCTGTAAACTATTATATGCTAATAGCTTAGAGCTGGTCAAGTGAGGCGAATCAAAAGCCTGCTTGCTTTCATGTATTTCTGTATATACAGAAATACATGAAAGACCTGACCCCAGCAGCGGAAAAATTCATTCTTCATTGGGGCGAAATGGGCACCCGGTGGGGGGTCAATCGCACGGTCGCGCAAATTCATGCGCTATTAATGATAACGGTAAATCCTTTGCCCGCTGATACCATTTGCGAACGACTCGGTGTCGCGCGTTCGAACGTATCTAATAGTTTGCGCGAATTACAGGGATGGGGTCTCGTACGTGTCGTGCATATTAGCGATGACCGCCGTGATCATTTTGAAACGATAGCTGATGTATGGGATATGTTTAAAATTATTGCCCAGGAACGTAAGCGACGTGAATTTGATCCAACTATGGCGATGTTTCAAGAATGTTTGGCTGAAGCGGACCCAAAAAAAGAACAGCAATTGGTGCAGCGAGTAAAAGATTTACAGAGCTTTTTTAATTCTGTTTCAGATTGGTACGCACAATTATTCTCGATGCCAATAGGGGTACTTAAAAAGGTCATGAGACTTGGCAGCGCGCTGAAATCTTTAGTAAAATAATGCTTTTCCTTTAATTCAATTACAATTCATGCGAATCAACCACCAAACAATATTTCTCTTATAACAGAAAATACAGAAAGGTAAGATATGAACTATAAAAGTCATGAAAGAACAAATTTAGACCGGATTATTTATACAACTTTTAGCACAGTAATTGTTACCAGCATAGGTTTTTTGGCTATGCCGCTCACATTGATGCCAACAACCTTTACATTTAACAACATTAACGAAGCCGCACCTCTTCTTATATTAATTATTCCGGCAGCATTAATCTTTTGGAGTATAGTTGGATATCGAATTCGCAATTATGGAATGTCTCGTCGGGCATTAATTATTTGGGGATTTTTATCGCCGTTTATTATCGCTTGTTTAGCGGCTCTGCCGTTGGTTCCTCCAATTGGAAGTATATATGCGACCGTACTTGCTGCATATCATGCTGATATATTAATAGCCACCGGAATTATTACAGCTGAAATCGTATGGCATATTAATTATTTGCCAAACGCAGGTCCTCATAATTCACAATTAAAAAAGGTATAATTATGAAACTCGTACCGAATCCCATCCGCATTCGTGATCCCCAAACTGGACAAGTTTGGGATATACCAGCACGCGAAACAATGCGCTTAAACGCGGCTGTGTTAGAGCGTTGGTTTATTAATTGTGCGCTGCCGCGGGATTTATTTCGTTCTATTGTCACCGCACCATTTTTAGAACCAGATATTCGTAATGACCACGCCGTACTGAGTCTCTGCCGTATTCATTTTACGCACGCCGCACCAGATTGGATGCCTTTAGGCTTCGGACCTGGAGCAGATAGCTGTGCCTTGCGAGTTGGCTGTATTGACCGACGTGATGGCAGTCCGGCGGTGTGGATCTGTAAACGCATAACCACGCATGTTTTGGGCAAAGCATTAGCATTATTAGGTTTCCCAGCGGTCGAACCAGCTATGTTCACTACGGGCACATTTGGTTTCCCACTTGGAAATCGTGACGGCAGTCTGACGTGCGCACTGCATTCAGGTCGTTCTCAGCAACCACATTTATTTGCTGATGCCCTAGCTATGGATTCGTGGGTTGTGGCAGGTGTGCGTAGCTACGCAGCACACAGTAAAAATTGTTTCGAAGTTGTCGATTTAGAGAAGGCGAGTGATAACCATTTTTCGGCCTTACCTCATATGCACGGGGAATTGCAAACACCGTGGGGGAAATTTATGAGTGATGGCGTGTATCGCACAACTAATGGACGCTATCAATGGCGCTGCTTAGGATATGTTGATACTTATGGAAATCTTTTAAATCGTAAAATAAATATCCCGCAACTACCGGGCAAATTACAATTGCAATAACGGCAATTCTTAATGCCTAAAAAAAGAGCGCTGGAATTCTATCCCAGCGCTCTCGAGCATGCTATAAAAATAGCGACTATTATTTAAAGCTATCTAAAGCAGCTTGATACTTTTTCTTTTCGTTTTTGTCTTTGGCTAAACCGAGTGCCTTCTTTCCTGTTTCAATGGCTTTTTCTTTGTCGCCTTTGTTAAAGTAAGCATGAGCCAAAGTATCCAAAACAGGAGCGGATTTACCGCCTTCCAATTCATTTGCCTTTTCCGCTAATTTAATTGCTAAATCGGCATTACGATCTGCCTCAGGAACGTCTTTGGAAGACATTGCCCATGCGACTGCATTAAGGGCTTTGCTGTCGTCTGAACTGACCATGTCTTCAGCTAAAGTATTAGCGGCTGCGTATGATTTCTTACGATAGAGTTGCATCACCGCAGTTACGAGTACACGGCCGCCTAAATTTTTATCATCTTCTGATGTTTCTTTAATTAATGTGCGTAGGCCTTCGGCATCGGCTTTTTCTAATAGTTCACCAAATTTAGCGTTAAGATCCGCCATCTTTTTCTTTTTTGCTTCTTCTTGAGCGGCATGTTCTTGTGCATTGAATGTGCCGGCAACGACGCCTTCTAACACATCTTCCATGCTAGCAGGATGTCCGATCCAGGCGATTTTCGTGTCGCGGTCAACGATAAAGCTGCAGGGAATTCCGTTTCGACCTGCTGCGGTCAACCAGGCCTCTGCATTTTTTTTATCAGCGTCCAGAGCAACACGATAATTCATCTTGTCGCCCATCTTTTTTACAAATGGTTCGACTTTGGTTAAATCACGCTCCCAAACATTTAATCCAATAAATTCAACTTTTTTGTCTTTATATTTTGTATTGAGTTCGGACACGTGTGGAATGACAGCGACACATGGTCCGCACCAAGTAGCCCAGCATTCAACAACATAAACAGTCCCTTTTTGAAATTCTGAAATTGGATCCCCACTGAGCCAACCCGTTGGCTCTAATTTTGGAGCAGAATCACCTGCTTTCAAAGTTGGTTCTGCGGCATTGAGATTTGCCGATAAAAACGACAAGGTAAACAGCGCGCAGACTGCAGTTGCAAGTAGGGGCATTTTAAACATGGGGGATCCTTTTAGGAGGGTATAAAAGCGATGATATGCGATTAGCGGCGGTACGCTAAGATTTCAAGTAAGTAGTACACGAGACAAACGTCTCATACAGTAGCAGTTCATCACACTGCAACGTGAGATTGTCTATAAAACAAATGCGGCCACAAAATTATAAGCCAGTGGTTCGCACATGCGTTTGCATGTCTATTGAATAGTAGTTTTCTTAAGTTTCGTTCTTAAATCTTGTGATAATAAATTCTTAGCGCCATCAGTAAGTCTGATTGTTTGTGTAATACTATAATGAACCCACTTCAAAAATACCAACCAGAGCAACGACGTAGATCTGGCGTATCTACCAATGCGATAAAAGCGAAAGAATAGCAGATCTTATTTCGAGAATTTGATAACGCTGGCGGTGCGTACGAAGGCCGAGTTGATCAAAGGTGGGAATTTTGGGGTGGGTTCTCTATGTCGTATCTGGTGTACTTAATACCTTTTGTGTTTTTATTTTCGGCACATGATACCTAGCCATGTTTACAGAATCCGTATTTTGTAAGGAGTGCTTTAGTGGAAACGAATAAACAAAATTACCTACCGACCCAAGAAAAAAGTGATTTAACAGAGTCGGATAAACAACGATTAGAAGATTTTTTTGGGAGGGCGCTGGCCTCTTCTAAAACATTTATTGGCTATCCCTGTAATTTACACTTTGATTACACTGATTTACACCGCTTCTTTAGCTTGGGTTTGAATAACGTCGGCGATCCTTTTGCGACATCCATATTTCAATTAAATACATTTGAATTTGAAAAAGAAGTAATTGAAAGTTTTGCTGATTTCACCAATACCTCCACTGTTGATACATGGGGCTATGTGACCAATGGCGGTAGCGAAGGTAATTTATATGGCCTTTACCTTGCACGTGAATTATATCCGTCAGGCATTGTTTATTATTCTGAAGACACGCATTATTCAGTGGCGAAGTCAATTCGATTATTGAATGCACGTAGTATAATGATTAAGAGTCAGACGAATGGCGAGATTGACTATGTTGACTTGCATGAAACGCTGAAAACGCATCGCGATTTGCCGGCCATCATTTTTGCTAATATAGGCACCACCATGAAGGGCGCTGTTGATGACATTACTCAAATTAAAAAAATATTAGAGAAGTTAGCGATCACATCATATTACATACACAGTGACGCAGCATTAAGTGGCATGATACTGCCGTTTGTTCAAGATCCACAACCGTGGGATTTTTTATCAGGAATTCACAGTATTTCTATAAGTGGTCATAAAATGATAGGATCTCCGATACCATGCGGGATTGTATTGGCAAAAAAGAAATTTGTGGAGCGCATTGCCCGATCGGTTGAATATGTGGGTGTATTAGATACCACAATTCCCGGATCTCGTAATGCGATCACGCCTTTATATTTATGGTATGCGTTACATCGTTATGGCAGAGAGGGTTTTCGTCGAGTTATTCGCACATGTTTAGATGTGGCTGAATATGCAATTGAACATCTTCATAATGCAGGGATTGTCGCATGGCGTAATAATAATTCTATTACCGTAGTATTTCCACGTCCGTCAGATAGGGTGTTAAAAAAATGGCAAATAGCTCCATATCGTGAAATTTCGCACTTAATTACCATGCCACATGTTACGACGGAACACATTGATGGCTTTATTCAAGATTATCTGAATGACCCGCCCAATAATACATTAAATACGTTCATTATACCAACGAACGCCCGGCCTCAGGCATTAGTTTCGGGAGAACATCAATGAAGGTAATTACTGTAATAATCGATAATCGTCCAGGAGTAGTTGCTGACATATTATCGACCGTGGCCGAAAACGGAATAAATATAGAGTCATTTAATACTGATGGAGTAGATAAAATTGGTGTGGTTATACTAACGGTAGATAAATACGATAAAGCCTTGCAAGTTTTGTGTGACGCTGGCTATCAAGCGATTTCCGAAGATGCGTTAGTGCTTCGCTTGCAAGATGAACCTGGGGCTTTGGCAAAAATTTCATTACGGTTTAAATACGAAAATATTAATATTCGCAGCTTGCGTATATTAAAAAGAGAAAGCGATCATGCGTTGGTCACAATTGTAACCGACGATAATAATCGGGCACAAGATTTAGTTAAGGATGTGCTGGTTAATATTTAAACTAATGAGCCCATGAATCATTTTAACTAAATTAGTTTAACGGCGAATGAGCGATCTTTTTTTTTGATTACATGGATCACTTCAGTTTTAAAACCAATCTATACACGAAGCCTTTAATTTTGTGGAATAGTTTCATAGTTGAACCAAAATATATGAATTTCTATCGTTTTGTACACTTTTTGGCAGTTGAATAGTGACCAAAGCATGCGAAAAAGTAGCTCTAGGGGTTAGTATGCGACGATCACCAATGCTGTTAGCGTGTTTCTGCTTTTCCGTTTCACTTGCCTGTGCAGCAGAATCTAGCAAACGTCCTAATATTGTATTTGCTTTTGCGGATGACTGGGGCCGCTATGCCAGTATTTATGCAACACTCAAAGCGGGCACTCCGAATGATATTATTAAAACACCGCACATAGATCGCGTCGCCAAAGAAGGCGTGTTGTTTACTAATGCGTTTGTAAATGCGCCATCGTGTACGCCGTGCCGTAGCTCATTATTATCGGGACAGTATTTTTGGCGAACTGGCATGGGTGCGATTTTATTAGGAGCAACCTGGGACCCGGCAATACCGAGCTATCCATTATTGTTGAAAGACAAAGGTTATCACATTGGTTTTACTTATAAAGTTTGGAGCCCGGGGTCGCCGAAAGATGCACCATATGGTGGAAAAGATTTTGCTTATGCCAAACGCGGAGGAGCGGTAAATAATTTCTCGCAAACTGTATCAAAAGCAAACGATGTTGAAGGGGAGAAGAAAAAAGTATTGGCACAAGTGCGTGGTAATTTTGCAGACTTTTTAGATGCACGACCACAAGGGGCTCCATTTTGTTATTGGTTTGGTCCAACCAATACGCATCGTTCGTGGACCAAAGGATCAGGTAAAAAAATATGGGGAATAGAGCCGGATAGTTTAAAGGGGAAATTAGAGGCTGGCATGCCTGATTACCCAGAAATTCGCGAAGACTTTGCCGATTACTTAGGTGAAGCTCAGGCATTTGATGCGTCAGTCGGGGAAATATTGGCTGAATTAGAAGCGCGTGGCGAAATCGAAAATACCTTAGTCGTTATTAGTGGTGATCATGGCGTCCCGGGATTTCCACGCGGAAAATGTAATCTGTACGACCTTGGTACCTCAGTTAGTTTAATGGTTCGTTGGCCGGGAAAAATTCCTCCAGGACGTGTTGTTACTGATTTTGTCTGTTTACCAGATTTATGTCCGACATTTTTAGAGGCCGCAGGTGAACAACCATTGCCAATTATGACTGGTCGTAGTCTCATGCCAGTGCTGACATCTACTGCCAGTGGCCGCGTCGATGCAACGCGTGATCATGTAATCGTTGGACGTGAACGTCATGTGGATAATGCGCGACCTGGAAATTTACCCTATCCACAACGCGCAATTCGTACGGATAAATATCTCTATATTCGTAATTTTGAAGCGGACCGTTGGCCAATGGGTATTGCTCCCGGTTTTGGTGGTACAGGAGATATGCCATCTGCCCAAGAAATTGGAAAAAATACTCGTATTGTATTTGGTGATTTAGATGCAAGCCCAGCAAAAAGTTTTTTGCTCTATAATTTAGACAAGCCAGATGTTGCGGCATTTGTTAATATGACATTAGGATTACGTCCCGCCGAAGAATTATTTGATTTAGAAAAAGACCCTCAGCAATTAGTCAATGTTGCTACCGCTGCCCCATATGCGGCTATAAAAGCAGAATTATCAGAGCGATTGATGACCGTGTTGCGTGAAACTCGTGATCCACGGGTAGTTGGCAATCCGGTGCCGTTCGAAGCGGCCCCTTTTGCTAGTCAACAACCAATTACGGGTAAATAACAACGTAAAATGCATGTTGTGGCAGTACGCAAGTGCAGCCTTGTTCACTGCGCTGACGGCTTACCGTTCCCTGCGGGAGGGCGTCTGTGGCCTATCAAGCAAGTTTCAGTAGCGCATATCATCTCATCATGTCTGTGGTAGCTGATGAAGCGCCTGTATTAGACGATCAATGGTTTGAATCGCTGTGGTTCGATTCTATTTGGTTAAATATTGGCGTCATCTTAAGTATTGCGTTTATTATTCAATTGTTGGTGCGCTACGTTGCCTTTCCAATCATGGGAATGGCTACACAACGTAGTAAAGCATGGTGGGATGACATTTTCCATGATGCAGGCGTGTTGCATCGTGTCGGTTGGTTAGTGCCGTTAATTTTTGTGCATTTCACTATTACCCTCGTGCCCAAATTAGATGATCGCATAGATGATCTGATAAAACGAGTGACATTAGCATTAATGGTCATTGCGGTAGTTTCTACTATTAGCGCAACGACAAAAGCTTTTAATAGCATTTACGTAAAAGCATTACCTGAAGTAAGTCGCCGTCGGCCAATCAAAGGGTTTCTTCAGGTTGTCACCTTAATTTCTTATATAATTGGCGCGCTTTTATTTATTGCCTTCTTATTAGATAAATCGCCATGGTTATTAATGTCTGGCTTAGGTGCTATGACAGCAGTGCTGTTATTAGTTTTCCGCGATACAATATTATCCTTTGTCGCGGGCGTGCAATTAACCGTTAATGGATTGGCACAAGTTGGTGATTGGATTGAAATGCCACAGTTTGGTGCCGATGGCGACGTTATTGATATTTCATTAAATGTCGTGCAAGTGCAAAACTGGGACAAAACAATTACCGCGATTCCAGCACATCGCTTTTTAGAACATAGTTTCAAGAATTGGCGTGGCATGAGTGAATCAGGGGGGCGTCGTATTGCTCGCTCAATAGACTTAGATGTTAATTCAATTCGTTTTGTTGATGACGAGCTGCGTACACATTTGTCTTCCTTGCAATTGTTACAACCCTATTTAACGCAGCGAACCGAAGAAATAGAGAAATGGAATAAAGAACACAATATTGATACGTCCGTTCCTGGGAATGGTCGACGCATGACGAATGTGGGTTGTTTTCGTGCGTACGTGATTGCATTTCTTAAGAATCATGGGGAAATAAGAAAAGACATGACCTTATTAGTGCGTCAACAAGCGCCTGGACCAACTGGTTTACCACTGCAAGTCTATGTATTTACCAATACGACGGTGTGGGGAGAATACGAACGTATTCAGGGTGATATTTTTGATCATCTCTATGCCATATTGCCATATTTCCAATTACGTTCATTTCAGCATCCGAGCGGCAATGATGTGCGTGGAATGAACATGGTAACATCAAATGCTGCCGTTGCGGCTTCGACGACGCATCAGGAATAAATATGCCCATCACCCTGATCGCTGGACCGCATCAAAGTGGTAAATCATGGCGACTCTGGCAAAAATTATGGGCTGAAAAAACAGGGACCGCTGTATTAGTGCGTCCGCAAGCAGGCATACATGGCGATTTATTACGTCAGATGCATGCGTGGGGCGGTTCTGGATTATTGCCATCGGTGTGGTCATTTAACGATTTAATTGAACGCAGTGCCTTTACGACGGAAACGTTACCACTTGCCTGTTCCCCTGGTTGGGCAACGCATGTTGTGCGAGCTTATGCTAAAAGCGAATTACGCAGCGTGTGGTCAGCGGTTGGTGGTTACCGTGCCAGCGGCAAAGAATTAGCCGATATTTGTTTACGTTTAGATGCACATGGCATTACCGAAGCAGATTTCTCTTTGGTAGAACGCGCATTGCGTGAAAAAGGTAAAAAAGACTTATTATTGCAATGGTACGATGTACAAAAGTCCTTGCGTCATTTAGAAAAAGTAGCAAAGGGGAATGATTATCTTTTGCCAGGTGCTCGCCTGCGACAATTAGCGCAAAGTGGTGTGAATATTCTTAAAGAAGCAATTTATATTGACGATTTCCAAACGTTTTCACCAGCAGAGTTGGAATTTTTAAAAGCGGTGGGATCGAATCGACGTGTGATAATTTCCGCTATTGACGACGGTCGACTTGGAAAAGGTGTTTCGTTGGCAGACCGTATTCGCTCAGCTATGCCGGATTTAGAGGAGGAGCGCTTACCGCATATTTATCCAAGCGCTCCACAAGCACCCGCATTGCACCAAGTCATAGCAGGTATTTTAGATGAATCGCATCGACTCGATGCAACACCTGTCGATAATTATCACTATCGTGACGCAATGCATGCAGGCCGAGCAATTGCTGCATGGCTGCGCCGACATGGTACAGCGCCAGCACACGCACTTGTTGTCGTGCGTGTTGCGGATGCATCAGCGCTCGTGTTAGCGGATTCTTTGATCGCCGCTGAAGTACCCGTGCGCGGAAATTTCCATGTCCCATTTTTATCGACGACGGCAGGCGGCATTTTTAATGCATTAGCCACGTATTGCCGATCACCGAATTGGGGACATTTTATTGGATTACTTGAACGATTAAGTAATGAAGAACCGCCAGTAATTCGACTGGCCGATATTAATGGCCCATGGGCACGCCTGCCAATTATAGAAGGTTTTAAGCGACTTGATGAATTAGTCGCACAAGGAATCACGGGTAATTGGGCATGGCAAGAGCCACAACAAAAAGAACGTCCGTGGTTAAAAGCGACACAAATATGGCTGCAAGATTGGCATGAGCGTTTACAAGTTACCGGCACTTGGTGGGAACAACTACAATTATTAAGCGCACAATTAGATATCAGCGATGGACAAAGTGGTGTCCTACGAACATTACAAGAATTAGATGTAATTCATCCGATTAGCGGCGAAGACTTAGATGATATTTTGCAAGCAGCGCAAGTTGAAGTGGTGCGTGATGGCGGTCCTGGCTCACTGGAAATAACCGACGCGATTCGTGGACGTACCATGCCTCGTCCGGTAGTATTTATTCATGATTTGGAACATGGTCGTTGGCCCAGTCAGCCAACTGGCGGTGCGTTATTACCGCTCGATGAGCGACGATTATTGAGCGCTTTATTAGACCGCGATATTTTTGATGAAGCAGGTCGCGCCAGCGGGGAAATGGCGGCATTTCTTGCGGTTGTTGCACGTGCTACCCAAACCGTGGTCTTTGGTATTCCGTGTGGCGAACGCGAGGCAAATGCGTGGCTTGGAACTTTGTGTGATCAATTGCAGTGGGATTTAGAAGCATTACGAGCTCAAGTTGCTTATGAAGCTGTGCCAGGTGCGCCACTTGGTAAGCACGATGCACAAGGGGCGCATGAACGAGCACTGTGGTCAACGACACCGAGCAATCCACATTTTACTTTTCGCGTACCACCAACCCAGGTTGATAAATTAGGCATTAAAGTCTCGGGATTAAGCGCCGTATTTAAGGATAGTTTTGCCTTAGTCTGTGATCGTTTATGTCTGTCAGAACCACTGCAAGATCGTGAATTAATGGAAGAGGGGAATGAACTGCATAAATTGTTAGAAGAATTAATTAAGCAGCCACCATCAGCATGGGTCTCAGTATTAGAACAATTATTAGAAAAGTGGATCAAAAACGCTGAAGATGCACTTACTCAAGCAGAACGCCGTCGTTTAGCGAAACGAGTAAAAGGTGTAATTGAATTGGAGGCGTTGGCAGTCGCAGACGTTACAGAATTTGATGCAGAAAAAATAATAACCGTACCAATTCCCATTCCAATGCAAACAACGTTGACATTGCGGGGTAAAATTGATCGTATTGATCATTTATTAGATGGTAGCGTGCGATTAATTGATTATAAACGCGGTGCGATTAGTGACCAAGCTGCACATTTAGCACAAGGCACGGATGGACAATTACTGGGTTATTTATTAGCCGCAAAAGCAGAACAACTAGATCCATCGGGCGCATATTATTTGTCATTGCGAGCGGGAACGCGAGCTGGTTGGGGTACTATTCCGACACCAGGTGGAAAATCGACCAGTAAAATGGGAATCGAATTATCGACCTTAGAAGAAGCCGCACATAGTTTAGGACAATGCATTGCGGATTTAGCTGCAGGTACGGCAATCGCAGATCCAGCAGGACGCAGTGCAAGCGATTATGCGCCGATTGCACGACTCGATGAACAGCGCCTCCATACCGGGGAGGACGCTGAATGAGCATTCCAGCATGGCGTAAATTTACTGACGAACAAAAACGTGCGGCATTTTTAGTTGACCGTCCAGTCTTGGCCGCTGCTGGTGCTGGCGCGGGTAAAACCGCAGTCATGGCTGTCCGTTATGTGTCGTGTTTGTTAAGTGTATGTGATGAAAAGTATTTATTACCTGATCGCATTTTGGCAGTCTCGTTTACACGTGAAGCAGCGGGTAATTTACGGGCACGTATTGAACGCACTTTACGTTTGGTTTTACGTGTGGGGAGTTTCCCGCAATTTGTCGAAGGTGAAGGTTTTCAAGAAGAAGCACTATCCTCAGCGCAGATGGAACATTTACGAAAGTGCTTAGAAAGACTACCACATGCTCCCATCGCGACGGTGGATGCCTTATGTTTACAATGGGTCGCTGAACATGCTGCGTTACTTGGACGTGATCCAGATGTTCACCCACCAGAAGAATTAACCTGGGAACAAGTTCGTGAACAAGCATGGCAACAATTATGTGCAGAAGAATTAGGGCATCCGCACAGTGATTTAGTGCGCGTGGTTGACGCCTATGGCGTGCATGCCGTGCAACGCCTGGTGCAACGCCTTGGTGACCAAGCTGCAGCATTGCCGATGCAAAAAATTGCAGCTTTAACTGGCGATGCCGTCGCGTTGGTTTGTGAACGTCGCGCGCCCGTTTTGGAGGCATTAGCAGATGCGGTTGCTGATGCGCAAGCTTTACCAGCCAAAGGAAAAGTGCTGGATAAATTACGCGCTGAATCCGCTGCGCCACCCAGCGAACAGACACGATTCTGTTCATGGTTAAATACCCTGAGCGACGTATCGCTGGTGGGTGTACGTGATGATGCCATCAAAGAAATGATTGGCACCATTCAAGATTTAGTTGATTTACCAAATCAGCGTGAAGACGGAAAACGCCCTGGTCCGGCTACGCGGCGACAATTTGCCAGTTTAGCAGGACTTGGTTATTTTAATGACGCATGTGAACAGGAATTGCAACAGCGTGCGGTTAGTTTTGCTCGTTTAGCTGCCAGTTGGTTAAGGCATTTAGGGACATGCGCAGAGGAGGCGCACTTATCAGGGTTTGCCGCAATTGAGGCGCAAGCATTGACGTTATTAGAAATGCCAGCAATGCGTAAACGATTAGGTACGCGTTATCGTCATATTTTATTAGATGAGGCGCAAGATCTTAATCGTTTACAGGGTCGTTTAATTGAAGCGTTACAAGCCGGTGGTGGA
>JAHEDF010000461.1 GCA_024641365.1 Planctomycetota bacterium
CATCGGCGGTAACGTGGGCGCTTCTTGCCCACAAGCGCACCCGCCCGATACCGCCGATACCGCCGATACCGCCGATACCGCCGACAAAAATAAAACCGTCATGTGTTGTCGTAACAGCATTACTTTTTTATATATAAATAATTAAAATTATTCAACGACCTAATTCAGCCTCCTTCCCGTTAACGTTCTTCATTTCGATATTTTAGCATACATTTTTGAACGAGCACCGCCAGCCATACCAGGGTAAGTAAATTATTGATATACCACCTTTGATGTCTTTAAAATGTTTTATTTTGTGTAATCCGGCATCCTTGATTTCTTTATCCACGGTCCGGATAAATGGCTAAATTACTAATATAATTACGTCGCTCCTCGGGAGCTTATTTATTAGTGATTACGCTTTCTCGGGGTTAAGCCATTCGGCTTCTCCCCGGTCTGGCCGACGTCCGCTCCTCCGGAGCTCTTGCGTTTGCTATTGGCGAATTACAAGAATAAGGATAACTTAAGATAACTAAAGGACACGCAGAGTCCATGTAACCTCGATTGGTTACATGGTTGAATTGAATAAGGTAGGTTCGTCTAACTGTTTAAGTGGGTCGATTTTTTATTCCTGAACCGACACGGGATGCTCAAACTCAGTTCCATGCGCAAGATGGCGCCAATTAAAGCGACTAAAGCGAACCATTCGCCCGCACTTCATTGCAATCACCAAATTAGTAATTGGTTCTGTAAACGATTAGCAATAAAAGACAGTGCTCAATCATAAATTATACGAGAGGTAACTTAATAATGCCGTGCATCATTGGTGGGAATTCCACCAATGATGCACGCATTTTTTACTTCGCGCGCTTAGCCGCTTTTGCCGCGCGTTTTTCTTTCATGGTTGAGGCCGCTTTCTTTTTATTTTCGCGTGAACCGTGTTGTTTTTCTTTTGTCATGGAAGACTCCTACCTTTGATGATCTAGAAGCGGCAACGCATTCCTATATCTAATTTTTTTTGACCCTGCCTAAAAGATCAACTAAAGGACTGGCGACGTGATGCGGTGATAGCCGATTCAGTAAGGAATTCATGAAAATACAGGACACGCGCCCTGTTATATATTCCCAACTCCTGATGCCGTAAAATTAATATGAAAGCATCCAACCATCGCCCCAGGTTTTTCCTGCTGCCATCACGGGTTTACCGGGTGCTTTTAACACGATGCGTTCCTGTATCCCCCATGTTTTTTTTCCATGAAAACCTTCAACAAGTACTGATAATGAATTCGCAATAGTTCATTCATTAACCTTTTAGCGCGTCAGTAATTGAGGCACAAATCAAGATGCGTGTCCTTTTTCTACCTTAGCTTACTTTGCATCATTTATCGACGTTCTTGTGGATGAATTTCATAAGCGGTCTTGTCCTATACATGTTTGGTAGATATGTCGGCCATATGAAGATACTGTTAACGGGAGCAACAGGTTACATCGGTAAACGCTTGTTGCCGACATTGGTTGAACAAGGGCATCAGGTTGTTTGTTGTGCCCGCGATGCTAATCGCCTGCACATCTCGCCAGTGTTGTTGCCGCATGTGAAAATAATTGAAGTCGATTTCCTAAAAGCCGATACCTTGAACATAATACCAAAAGATATTGACGCTGCTTATTATTTAATGCATTCCATGTCAAATGCTGATGATTACGATAAATTAGAATTGCTTTCCGCTGCGAATTTTCGAGCTGCTATGGCCAAGACAGCGCTTAAACAAACGATATATTTAAGCGGTATCGCCAATGAGGCCTCTTTGTCCAAACATTTAGCCTCGCGACACGCTGTCGAATTGGAGTTGGGGAAAGGGACGTATCAACTGACCACTTTACGGGCAGGCATTATTATTGGATCAGGCAGTGCTTCTTATGAAATCATAAGAGATTTAGTCGAAAAATTGCCTATTATGATTGCACCAAAATGGCTAAACACCAAATGTCAGCCTATCTCTATTGGTGATGTCATTTCTTATTTGACGGGTGTATTACTGTTGAAAAAAGTCTATGGTAATAGTTATGATATTGGTGGTCCCGATATTTTAACCTATAAAGACATGTTAATGGGGTATGCAAAAGTCCGTGGCTTATCCCGTTATATTTTTACTGTTCCAGTTATGACACCGCGTTTGTCCTCCTATTGGTTGTATTTTGTTACCACTACGTCATTTAAATTGGCAAGTTCTTTGGTGAGCAGTATGAAGGTCGAAGTAATTTGTCGCCCACATACGTTGGATGCAGAATTGCGCATCTCGCCGCTGTCTTATGAAGCGTCACTTCGTAAAACGCTGGAACGTATTGAAGGTCATAAAATATTATCTAGTTGGAAAGATTCCTTCGTTAGCGGGGTAATGAATATTACCATTTCGGACTTCTTGAAAGTGCCGACACACGGCTGTTTTATTGATAAACGTCAGACAAAAGTAGTAGATAGCAATCGTACCTTAGATAAAATATGGCGTATCGGCGGTAACAATGGGTGGTTTTTTGCGACTTGGTTATGGCGACTGCGTGGGTTTATTGATAAATTATTTGGCGGCGTTGGTTTGCGTAGAGGGCGCACACATGAAGACGAATTACTGTCTGGTGATGCGGTCGATTTTTGGCGTGTGCTATTTGCCGATAAGCAAGCGGGACGATTATTACTTTTCGCGGAGATGAAATTGCCTGGAGAAGCATGGTTGGATTTTACTGTTGTCGAAAACACCATGACCCTGACTGCTACATTTCGCCCGAAGGGATTGTTCGGCCGACTTTATTGGTATGCGGTCTTTCCATTACATGGTATTATTTTTAGTGGCATGTTAAGGCGTTTAGCGGTCTAGCTGGCGGTTGAAAAAATAGCCTGCGGGGGTTTTAGGGGCGATCTGGCACTCCTTGGTTAAGAGTCCATGTATCTAATTTCCGGGATATAAAATTGTATGCTCATTGGTGCGAACGTATCTACGCTATGGAACGCCTGCTACATCAACGGATGTCTCTGGCAATTTTCTCTCTCCAAAACTGTTCCGTATAGCAACGCCATGCCGAGCGACATCATGGTGGAGGCACCATGACACCCCATACTGATGATGATCGTATTCGGCAGCATGCAGACATGGTTTACCGCACCTGTCTGCGTATTACCGGCAATGCACAAGACGCCGCCGATGTCGCGCAAGAGGTATTCGTCGCTTGGATTCGGCAACATCGCGAGATTCGCGGATCGTTGGGTGGCTGGTTATATGGCACCGCCCGGCAGCGCTCTTTAGATTGGTTACGTACAAAACAGCGTCGCACCCATCACGAACAGCATGCGGCTGATGCCACTATAAAGAGCAGAGCAAGTCGAGCGAACCAAGCGAACCAAGCGAACCAAGAGAACCAGGATCCAGCTGATTTGTCGGAATGGCAGGTGCATTTAGATGCAGCGCTCAATGAATTAGATGCTTCAGGACGCACCTTAGTCGTTGAGCATCATTTATTAGGTTTGTCGCAGGGTGAACTTGCCCCTCGGCAT